>JAFOCH010000014.1 GCA_017381395.1 Clostridia bacterium | reverse complement strand
CAAATCGTTTGCGAATAAGCTGTTTGATTTGATTGACAAGCGTGGAATCACCGACATTGAGTGCTACAAAAAAGCAAACGTTGATAAGAAAACCTTTTCTAAAATAAAGTGCAATCCCGAAACGTATAAACCCTCTAAACAAACCGCAGTCGCCTTTGCGATAGCGCTTAAATTGAATCTCGACGAAACGCAGGATTTACTTGCCTCTGCCGGCTTGACCCTATCGCATAGTTTTACATTTGATAAGATAATCCGTTTCTTTATTGAAAAGGGAATTTACAATGTCTTTGAGATAAATGAAGCTTTATTCGCGTTTGACCAGGTGTTGCTTGGTTGCTGATAAAAAGTCGCCTATTACGTTGCAGTCAACGGTCAAGCAATCTGACCTTATGATATAGCTGCATTGCAGCAAATGGCTATCTCTGGTCAATTTACTGCAGATAGCCTCGTTTGGAAAAAGCGCTGCGAAAAGCGGAAAAAGCGCACTTAGTGAGTCAAAACCACATGCCGCGGTCGAAATGCGTGAGCTTAAAGTAATTGCCGCGATTGCGGGAGGCCTTGCTGGTGCTTTGTACGGTTATGGTTCCATACCGATTGAATGTCGCAAAAAACGGATTAAACGCGAATACATCGAGGATATGTGCCAAACCGCGAGCGAAAAATGGTTCAATCAGTTGAATGTTAAATGATTTTGTGTTATAGTGAACATATCGTTGTATAATGAAAAAATTGAAGATACCTTATCACGCGGGGTTTCCGATTGTTATTTAAAAGGAGTATTGATATGAAAATTGCACTTATAGCACACGATAAAAAGAAGCAAGAGATCATTGAACTTGCAAAAAAGTATAAGGACGTTCTTGCAAAATACGATTTGTATGCTACAGGAACAACCGGCACTCTGATTATGGGTGAAACAGGACTTAAAATTGAAAGAATGAAAAGTGGCCCTAAAGGTGGCGACCAACAGATAGGTGCGATGCTTGCAAACGGTGAGCTTGACCTGATTGTCTTTTTACGCGATCCTCTTACTGCACAGCCACACGAGCCGGATGTTTCGGCGCTTCTTCGTTTAGGCGACGTGCAGAAAATTCCGCTTGCAACCAATGTAAACAGCGCAACTATTATGCTGGAAGCATTAAAGAATGAAACCTTTTTCGATATGGTAAAGGGCTCCAATCCTGACTATTGATGAGAGTGAAAGGCATCGCTTTGGCGGTGCCTTAATTTATATACGTGGTAGCAAGCCGGCACATCGACAAAGTTGGGTTTGGTATATAATAATTGTTGTAAATAGACGAATTTGTATAAAAGATATAACCCCGTCTTTTTCAATTTGTTTTATGGTCAAAATCAATACAAAAACCACCATCGCAATCGTAAAGATTGCGGTGGTGGTTTATTTTTTAATCTTTTATTACAGCATGCTTGCGAGTTTTTTTGCTGATTGGTAACGTTCATCGGGGTTTACGCTTGTGCATTTGCGAACAATTCGTCCTGCTTTTCCCTTTGCCAGTTGTTCGCTGGGATGCTTTCCTGTAATCATCACGTTAAGCAAAACGCCCACCGCATAAATATCCGTTCTTGCATCGCTTTGCGAAACGCCAAGCTGTTCGGGGGAAGCGTAACCAACCGTTCCCATGATAACCGTGTCCTTACTTGCGTCAGAGATTTTTCGAGCGGCGTTAAAGTCAATCAAAACCGCCCGTCCGTTTTTATCAATTATAACGTTTTCGGGCTTTACGTCTCTGTGGACAAAATTCCGCTCATGCAAAATGCTCAGAGCGTGACACACCGAGCGAAGCACCTTTTTTGTGCCGAAATAGTGGTATCTACCACCCTCCATAACCTCGGAAATGGTTACTCCCTCGATAAATTCCTCTAAAATGATTTGCCCGTCATCTAAATTCACAACGTCGTAAATCAGCGGCAGATTGGGGCAACTGATATTATAAAGCTCCTCATAGGCGGCGATTGCAGTTGGAAAGCTGCGCAGGACAATATCCTTGTTATGCGCCTTGTTTCGCACCCGAATTACTTTATAATCGCTTTTATCACGGAGCACCGACACCAGCGAATATGCGCTAAAAAGCTCGGCTAAATACTCTTCTCTCGTCATGGCTTAACCGTTCCATTCCGCATATTCGGCATCATAATCGCCTGCAATATTTCTGTAATAGTAGTAATTAAAGTTTCTGCAATCTCTTTTGCAATGGATTGTCAGGGTGCCGTTTCGCTTTGATGCGCTTGGAAAGGCATCGGTGTAAATGCCGATTGCGGTCGATTTAATATAAATATCCGTTAGGTTATAGCAGTTTTTGAAAGCGTTGCTCCATATCGTCCTGACCGTGCTTGGCAGGGTGACCGATTTTACCGACGAGCTGATGGAGGAATCGCTGAAAGCCGAGGGCATAATTGCCGCTACCTTTTTGCCGTCGATTGTTTCGGGAATAACGTAATTTCCGCTCGATTCCTTGTAATTTACCTTTGTAATGACTATGGCGTTTTGGGGTTCATAAGAAGCATTTGCTTCGGGAGGATAAGCATTTGATATGGTTGCAGTAACATAGGTGTATTTCGGCTGAGTGGTGCCCTGGGAAGTGGTGCTGACGGTTGAATTTACGCTATTCGTGGAACTTGAAGGTGTCGTCGAACTCGTTGCTTTTGAGCTCGTTGCTTTTGAACTGGTTGCAGTTGCGGAACTCGTTGCTTTGGAGTTCGTCGCTTTGGATGAGGTAGTGTTTGTTCCTGTGTTTGTATTATTATTTGTATTCGATGATGAGACATTGGTTTTATTCGAGGAAACGCCGCCTTGATTATTTAACTCAACCTGATTATCGCCGCTCGAAAGGGTGTTTTGCTCGTTTTCAGTCCATTCGCCCGACAGCTCCTCAGGTATAGAGTATTCTTCTGAAACATCTGAGTCGGTGGTAGAAGCCGTTTCGGTCTCGGTGTATGTATCGCTTGGTGTATAGGACGGGTTATCCTTTCTCGTCAATGCAAAAATGCTCAAACCGACCAAAACAAACACTAAAACGGCGTCAATTATATACAGCCACCGTTTTGTATTTTCTTTTTCCGCCTCAATTGGCGTTTTTTCCTCAAAAGAGGTCATGCAGTAAAGACAAAAACGCGCATTTTCTTGTATTTCCGCATGACATTTCGGACATTTTTTCATTTTACTTTACCCCAATGTTTCTAATCCGTATTCAAATAGCAACTCGTTAATTTCGACCACCGATAGATTTTTACAAATGCCGTAGAGCACAATGCTGTCGAAGGGCAGTTTTACATACAGCTGTGAATAACCTGCGCATTTTAGCAGGGCTTGTACCTCGTCGAGATTCAAGGTCATACCGATAGCGAGACATAAAAGCTTCTTTCTTTCGGGCACTCTGAGCCCTGAAAAAATCTGATATGCATAAACTTCGCTCATTTCTGCGGCGCGGATAACCTGAGATTTTTTGAGATCGTATTTTTTCATCAATTTATCCAAAAGCTCGGACAAATCTTCTTTGATCATGTAATCACTGTTTTCGCTATAAAAGGTTTTAAAATCGGGGCAAACTCCCAATTCTTCTACAATTTTTGCGGTATCTT
>JAFOCH010000085.1 GCA_017381395.1 Clostridia bacterium | reverse complement strand
TGGCGCATTGGAGACACAGCCACTCATCGTGCTGTTTGTCCCCTTCTTTTTTTATTATTCTGACCACTGCGGGTCTCTGTTTACATTTTGAACAAACTTGGAACATTGAAATTTATCACCATTTCTCCGTATGGAATTGATAACACTTTGCTTCATACGGAAAGCAAGAAAGTAATTTATTTATCTTTTTTAAAGAATATATTGAGGTAGCTTAAAAATGCAAAGAAAACAAATGCAATTGCCACCGATGACAGGAATGTGATAACAATATCGGGTATAAATCCACCAAAATAGTCACTGATTATTACCATCACCATAAGGGCGTAAAGCACCACTGTGGCAAGTTTTCCCCACCAGCGAGCATAAGGAGTTTCGGCATTTACATCATTGAGTATTACAAGAGTACCGATAAGCATAAACAATTCCTTGATTACAATTATGATAACGAGAGGGATGAGCACGGTGTGCTTTGTACACAGGCAGAATACAACCGATGCCTGAGTCAACTTATCGGCTATCGGGTCGAGTATTTTACCCACGTCGGAAATCATATTAAAGCGACGTGCAATAAATCCGTCTACAACGTCAGTCAGTCCCGAAACCATAACCAAGCCGGTTACAATCAAAAGATTGTACTCAATCGTTGTGTCAAAGTAATACCATACTATAAACGGAATTAAGCATATTCTTATCATTGACAAAATATTCGGAATTGTGAATATCGGTTTCATTGCTTTTTATTTCTCCTTTATTTTATAAGTGGGTTAAATGTATTTAAAATTCTGAAAAGATATGTGCTTTCGGTCATTTCCTCGGTAATGGAAAACAGACCACCGTCACTCGTCGATAGGTAAAATCCTATTACCCACGCAAACAATACGGCAAAAATAATACCCTTTGGTATGCCGATTATTCCGCCCAAAAATCCATTCAGCGTACCGAGATACCTTCCCGAAAACATTTTATTTAAAATTCGGGCAACTATCTTTACTACAATTAGGCCGAAAATGAAAATAATTATCATCGAAATGGTCTGAATTATTCCGGTTACAACCGGCTTTGCTATGGTGTCGACGACTATCTCGGAGGGACTCCTCTTTGACATCGAGAGCTCCTTTGCTATTTTGGTGTTTTGCGTTTCGCCATTCGAATCGGCCATTTTTACGATAAAATCAGGCAGAGCCTCGGTGGCCTGATCAATCATTTCGGCAACCGAAACAAACGCCTGTGAGTCGAGATTTTCCTCGACGCTAGAAACAAGTCCGGGTCGGATAAAACTACCGTAAACTAAATCAGATACCGCCCACGAAAGAACGATACTTAATATAAGCGCGGCAAAGCATCCGACAAAGCCGATAAATGTCTTTACAAAGCCCTGCTTTGACGATAAAACGATAAAAAACGCAATAATTGCTAAAATGAGAATATCAAGAATAATCGAAAGATTCATCACTCATCCGCTCCGTATTCGTAATAATCTAGCTTCATATCAGCCGAAACCGCCGTTCCATCCCTGTATGAAGCAATTTTTATTCCTTCAAATCCAACACTTTTACTGTTTATTTCTTTACCATTTTTATCATACATAACAAGTGAATTACCAAAGAGTACCGAAATTCCGTCACCACAAAGACTAATGTTATCGCAGTTTCCTGTCACGGTGACCGCCTGTTTTTCTTCAAGTTCTTTGTTGAAAAGTGTTATTTGCGTCTTTTGCACATTATTTGACGGACTGTTTGAAATGAGAATTTGGCGGTCATCTTCAAACTTTACGTGCTTTAAGTAATTGATGGGTTTCTCAACCTTTCCGCTGCCGTCAAATTCAAAGCTGCTTATAAAATCGGTACCAACGGCAATCACTCGGTCGCCCACCGTTTGAAGCGTGACTATCGGCGTTGAATCAAATTCGATTCTATCAATTTCGGTAATTTTTTCGTCCGAAATGTCAAGCAGGTAAACTATTGATTTAAAATTACCCGACGATGAGGTTACCGCCGACACAGCGGCTGTATCACCAAATCGGCTGAGGGCAACGGCGGTCAAACGCTCGGTCGATGCCCATGCGGAAAATTCTGTAAACGATTCGTTTGAAACGACAAACTGTGATACTGATTTTACCCCTTCTGTTATAATGCCAACCCTACCGCTGTCCGAAAGTGTGGCGGTGGTTATCTTTCCCGAAAGGGATTTGTTCGCTATGTTTGTATTGAGTGTATCGACGCGGAGCTTTACGCCTCCTCGGTCATAGATAAGCGAACGCGAATCGGAAACGTACAACTCAGGATTTGAATAGCCGTGCTGAATCGACTGAACCTGCTTTCCCGTACGGTTATAGACGTAAGCTCGTGTATCGGTGAGGACAAAAACAGTATTGTCCCTCGTTTTTATATCCAGGGTTGCCGAGCCACCAACCTCGCAGGGCATTCCGCTTCCCTTTCCCCAGAGGGTAAAGTTGTTTTGCATCAGCTCGAACAGATTGGCAGGGGTGACTATTGCCGCGATAAATATCGTAAGCACTGTAACAAGTGCGACCGCCATTATTATAAGCGTTTTTTTGCGTTCCTTTAATCGTTGCAGCTTTCCGCCGATGATTACGCGTAAATCGGCATTTTCGGTGGGTGACGAATCCGATTTTTTAGCTCCACGTCTGCCTATTTTAATATCGCGATGTGCAGGTTCATTGGCTGCGTTATCGGTTAAAATATCACTACTTTTTTTCGGTGACATTGGAATATCCTCAATGTCAAAGCCAACGTCTCTATTACTTTTTGGTTCGGGTCGAGGACGTATCGGTCGGCGTACTTTATTCGCCTTTAATTCGTCCTTTTCTCGTGGCTTTTGCACCTTGATTTTCTCGACCTTTTTGCGCTGATATTCCATTTATCTGTCACCCACCTTTCTATCATTCATAATATACTTCATTGAGATATAATCCGCTTGGTGATGCGGTTTTTCCCGCGCGGCTCCTGTCACCCGATTCGATAATATTCGAGATTTCGTCCACCTTTATTTTTCCTTCGTTGACGTAAAGCAAGGTGCCGACCATTATGCGAACCATGTTGTACAAAAATCCGTCAGCGGTGACCGAAAATTCGACCATATCGCCATTTTTTCTTACCTCGACGCTCTGTACATTACGCACGGTATCCTTTACCGATGAGCCCGACGAACAAAAGGCGGAAAAATCGTATTTACCGACAAATTTCTGCGCCGCGGCATTCATAAGCTCAATGTCCAGCTTATTCTTTACATGCAAACAGTAGCCCTCGTAAAAAGGGTTTCTGTACGGGCTGGAATAAATTTTATACACATAATTCTTTCCCACAGCACTATATCTGGCGTGAAAATCGTTATCCACCGTTTTGCATTCAAAAACGGCAATATCATTAGGCAAATGGGCATTAAGCGCCGCAATTAAGCGGTCGTCAGAGATGCTTTTTTCTATATCCAGATGACAGCAGAACATATTAGCGTGGACACCTGCATCGGTGCGACTGCAACCGGTGATATTAGGACGGCTACCCAAAACCATTTCTGCCGCATTCTGTAACACAGTTTGAACCGACAGGGCATTATTCTGTACCTGCCAGCCGTGGTATGCTCCACCATCGTAGCGTAATTTTAACATTACACGTCGCAAAAAAAGCACCTCCCATCATATTTTTTACACCCGATTAAATTACGGGCAGAGTATTCAAAACAATTACTGCCGCAAGCAATAAAGCAGCAAAAAACAGAATCAACCAATCCCTAATACCGAGATGGAGCTGCTTTAATTTAGTGCGTCCCTTTCCCCCGTTGTAGCAACGGCATTCCATCGCTTCGGCAAGGTCGGTTGCACGGCGCACTGACGAGCTGAGCAGCGGTACCATTATAGGAATAAGTGCCTTTGCCCTTTTTAAAAGGCCACCCGATTCCATATCGGCTCCACGTGCCTTTTGCGCCGACATAATTTTATCCGTTTCCTCGACAAGAGTTGGGATAAATCGGAGCGCAATCGACATCATCATCGCAAAGATATGAACTGCGCCACCAAGACCGATAAATTTAAGCGGTTTTAAAAGTCGCTCGATCGCGTCGGTAAGCTCGCTCGGTGAGGTCGTATAGGTGAGAGCTGAGCTGATTATCAAAAGTAAAAGTATTCGTATGGCGATAAATACAGCCCTCTCAATCCCCTCGGAATAAATCGAAATAAACTTCCATTTAAACAGAGGATCACCCTCGCCTGTTGAATAAAATATATTCAGCACGGCGGTAAAAAATAAAATCATCCATATCGCTTTTAATGTTTTTAGATACATTTTGAGCGGAATTTTTGTCAGCAATACTGTCAAAATCGTGAAAGCTCCGCAAAGTAACAATGTGGTAAAATTACCCGCCATAAATAGCGTGACGATTAAAAGCAGAGTAACCAGAATTTTTATTCTCGGGTCGGCTCGGTGGATGACCGATTTTGCCGGGAAATACTGACCTATTGTAATATTATTAAGCATTCGGCTCACCGCCCTTCAAAAGGTGCAAAAGTGCATCCTTTGCATCGGTGACATTTAATATTCCGTCGGGTAAACCTACCCCTTTGTCACGCAAAGCAGACACGATTTTCATAATGCTTGGTACGGCAAGTCCCATTTTTTCGAGCTCTTTTCCGCGTGAAAAGACCTCCTGCGTTTTGCCAAACATGGCAAGGCGACCGCCATTCATTACAAGCACGTTATCGGCCACCCTTGCGACGTCCTCCATCGAATGTGAAACGAGGAGAACAACGGCATTTTCACTTCTCTGGTATTCTACGATGCAGTCGAGCAGCATATCCCTACCCTTTGGGTCGAGTCCCGCTGTCGGCTCGTCTAAAATAAGCACCCTCGGCTTCATCGCAAGTACGCCTGCGATTGCGGCTCGTCTTTTTTCCCCGCCCGAAAGCTCGAATGGAGATTTTTTCAGCAATTCGTCGGTCAGGCCGACCTTTTTTGCCGCCCAAACGACACGCTGCTGAATTTCGTCCTCATCGAGTCCGATATTTCTGGGGCCAAAGGCAATATCCTTTTCCACAGTTTCTTCAAACAGCTGGTATTCGGGATACTGAAAAACAAGTCCCACCTTAAACCTTACGTCGCGAATTTCTTTTTCATTCGCCCAAATGTCAACATCGTCAACAAAAACGTGACCCGGTTCGGTCCTAATAAGTCCGTTCAGGTGCTGGATAAGTGTCGATTTGCCCGAACCTGTGTGACCGATTATGGCGGTCAGTCCGGGTGAATTTATTTCAAAATTTACGTCGGTGATTGCCGCTATGCGAAAGGGTGTCCCTTCGCCATAGATGTAGGTCAATCCCTCTACTTTGAGAATAGACAATTATTTTTCCTCCAAGTTGAGCGCCTTCATAAGCGCGTTTACACATCCGTCAACATCGATTATATCGGTTTCGATGTCGATTCCGCCGTCCTTTAAAAGCCCCACGAGCTCGGTTGGCTGCGGTACATCGAGTCCAACCTCTTTCAGTTCCTTTACGTGACCAAAAACCTCGACGGGAGTACCATCGAGTATAAATTTACCGTCGTCCATAACAACCACTCGGTCGGCAATAGCCGCCTCGTCCATAAAATGAGTTATAAGTACGACCGTCATTCCCTTTTCTTTATTCAGTCGCTTTACTGTTTCGATAACCTCGCGGCGTCCCTTTGGGTCGAGCATAGCCGTTGGCTCGTCAAGAACGATGCATTCGGGTTGCATTGCGAGTATTCCCGCGATGGCGATTCGCTGCTTTTGACCGCCCGAAAGCTTGAATGGTGCGTGATCGCGGTATTCGTACATATCGACCGCCTTTAACGCTTCGTCCACCCTTTTTCTAATTTCCTTTGGCTCTATGCCGAGATTTTCGGGGCCAAAGGCAACATCCTCCTCGACGATTGATGCGACAATCTGATTATCGGGATTCTGAAAGACGATTCCGACTGTTTTTCTAATATCAAATTCATACTTTTGGTCGGCGGTGTCCATTCCGTTAACGATCACCGTGCCGCTCGACGGATGTTCGAGCGCGTTAAACAGCTTTGCCATTGTAGACTTTCCCGAGCCGTTATGCCCAAGCACCGCCGTAAACGAGCCACGCTCGATATTGAGCGTTATTCCATTCAAGACGGTTACGGGATTATCATTTTCGTCGGAATAATCAAAAACGACGTTATTCAGTTCGATTATATTATCCAAAATCGATTCTTCCTTTTAATCTTCATTAAGCCAAGCGGCAGTGTTTCCGCAAGGGAGTACAAGTCCGCTATCGGTAACGGGTAGTCCAATTTCGTCACAGGTGACCGAGCCGCCCCTACCCTTTGCTATCACCGAAGCAAGCATATATTTCATTACGCTCGGTGACAGTCCTGTTGTATACGAATTGAGCAGGAAAAAGAGTGGCTCGTCGGTGAGAATTTGGTTGCAAATCGTGAGCAAATCCCACAACTGTTCCTCAATTTTCCATACTTCTCCACCTGGTCCGCGTCCATAAGAAGGCGGATCCATAACTATTCCGTCATATTTATTTCCGCGACGAATTTCGCGCAGTACAAACTTTTTACAATCGTCGACCAGCCAACGAATCGGCTTGTCGGCAAGGCGACTTGCTACCGCGTTATCCTTTGCGCAAAGAACCATTCCCTTTGACGCGTCGACGTGGGTTACGCTAGCTCCTGCCGCTGCACATGCAAGTGTAGCCGCACCCGTGTAACCAAAGAGGTTGAGCACCTTGACTTCCTTGCCCTTTCTGACGCGGCGGTCAATCATCTCGCTCATTAAATCCCAGTTAACCGCCTGCTCGGGAAAAAGTCCCGTGTGCTTAAATCCCATCGGCTTTAAATTAAACTGCAAATCGCGGTACTTTACCGTCCATACATCGGGTACACTCTTATACCTTTCCCACGAGCCGCCGCCCGATGACGAGCGGTGATAACGCGCGTGAGCATTATGCCAAAGCGGATTTATCCTTTCGGTGTTCCAGATGATTTGCGGGTCGGGGCGAATGAGAATTATATCCTTCCAACGTTCGAGCTTTTCTCCGCACGAGGTGTCAATAAGCTCGTAATTGTCAAATCCTTTGACTTCTCTCAAAATTTTTTCAATCCTTTATGCTTTAATTTTTCCGTTCAAGCGGTCGGCAATTACGTTTGAGATTGCCATTGCCTTTTCTTCGATAACGGAAATATCCTTTCCTTCGAGCATAACTCGTACAAGCGGTTCGGTTCCCGAAGCGCGAACGAGAACACGACCATTATCTCCGAGCTCAACCTCGGTATCGAAAATAATCTTTTTAATATCCTCGTCCTCAAAAAGCATATCCTTTTTGTCATTGTCGATTACGATGTTTTTAAGCACCTGAGGATATACTGTCATAACCTTTGCAATCTCGCTGAACGGTTTAGCAGCGCGTTTTACTGCGGCAAGGAACTGAACGGCTGTAAGCTGTCCGTCACCGGTTGTTGCGAGGTTATAGAATATAACGTGGCCCGACTGCTCTCCGCCGATTGCAAGATCGTTTTCCTTCATACATTCGAGAACGTAACGGTCGCCTACCTTTGTCTTTTCGGCGATAATTCCGTTATCATCAGCAAAGCGGAAAAATCCGAGATTGGACATTACGGTAACAACCGCTTTATTATCCTTTAACTGTCCCCTTGCCTTCAAATCGAGGGCGCAAATCGCAATTATCTTATCTCCGTCAATCAATTCGCCGTTTTCGTCAACGGCAAGGCAACGGTCGGCATCTCCGTCAAAAGCAAAGCCGCCGTCCATTCCATTTTCGCGGACATATTTCTGCAAATTCTCCATATGGGTTGAGCCGCAGCCGTCATTGATATTAACTCCGTCGGGAGTATCGGACATAACGTGAACCTCGGCACCAAGCATGGTAAAAAGCACCTTTGCAGTTACGGAAGATGAGCCGTTAGCGCAATCGAGGGCAATTTTCATTCCGTCAAAGCGCAAATCGGTAGTAGAAATTACGTATTCAACGTAATCGGCGGCGGCATCCTCGGCGTGAGAAACGCGTCCTACGTCACCGTGAGTTGGCGCAGGATGTCCGATATCGGTACGGGTTACTATATTTTCGATTTTATCCTCGATTTCGTCGGGAAGCTTGTATCCATCGCCGCTGAAAAGCTTTATTCCATTGTATTCGCAAGGATTGTGCGATGCCGAAATCATTATACCTGCATCACAGCCGTATTTTTGAACGAGATAGGCAACAGCGGGTGTAGGTACTACTCCTACCAAAACGACATCTGCACCTACCGAGCAAAGTCCTGCGGCAAGTGCCGATTCAAACATATTACCCGATGCCCGTGTATCCATACCGATGAGTACCTTCGGTCTCTTTACCTCTTCGGCTAAAACCATTGCGGTTGCTCTGCCGATCCCCATTGCGAGTTCAACTGTAAGTTCGGTATTAGCAACGCCTCTTACTCCATCGGTTCCAAACATTCTTGCCATAAAAAATTCCTCCAAAATTATAAAGAATTGTTGGTATCTAACTGAAATTTAAAATAAAGATTGCTGCCCCTGCTGTTCTATTCCGAGATGGTCGTAAGCAAGTGCTGTTACGCAACGACCACGCGGAGTTCGTGACAGAAATCCAATTTGCATTAAATAGGGCTCGTAAACATCCTCAATTGTGACGGCTTCTTCGCCAAGGGCAGCCGCCAAGGTTTCGACACCGACAGGTCCGCCGCCATAAAAACTGATAATAGTTGATAACATTCGGCGGTCGAAATCGTCAAGTCCGAGCTCGTCAATTCGGAGCTGTTCGAGGGCGTATCTGGCCACCTCTTCGTCAACTATGCCATCGCGCAAAACCTGGGCAAAGTCGCGTGTCCTCTTTAAAAGGCGGTTGGCTATTCGGGGTGTTCCTCGCGACCTTGACGCTATTTCGAGAGCGCCGTCACGGTCGATGGGTACTTGAAGCACACCTGCCGAGCGCATTACTATATCACCGAGTTGCTCGGGTGTATAAAGCTCGAGTCGAAGCTGAACGCCGAATCGGTCACGAAGCGGTGCCGCAAGCTGACCCGACCTTGTCGTTGCGCCGACGAGGGTAAAATGCGGCAAATCGATTCGAATCGAATGCTTCGCCTGGGCAGGACC
>JAFOCH010000084.1 GCA_017381395.1 Clostridia bacterium | reverse complement strand
GATTTCACCGCACAGGAGCCGAAATAGTCGGCGTTGTGCCTTCATTCTTTCCCGACGGAGTCCTTTTTCCGCATTGCACCGAGCTTGTAAAAACCGAAACAATGCGCGAGCGAAAGGCGATTATGGAGGAGAGGGCGGATGCCTTTATCACCACCGTCGGCGGTATTGGAACTTTTGAGGAATTTTTCGAGGTGCTGACCTTAAAGCAACTTGCCCGTCACTCTAAGGCGGTCACAATCCTCAACACAACCGGATATTACGACAATATGCTGAAAATGCTCGACACAGCCGTCGAGGGCGAATTTTTGACCAAGCAGGGTAGAGGACTTTGCGCCGATTTCAGCAACGCAGATGACCTCGTAAAATATCTCGACGAATACACCGAAGAAATAATGGACATATTCGAACTCCGCAAACTCGGAAAGTAGAATAAAGAAAACAAAAAATCTCCCTTTTCTGCGAATTATCGCAGTTGGGAGATTTTTTTATACCTTAAATTTCTTTTTCGGCGATTACTTGGTCGACGATGTCGGCGCAAATTCGCACCAGCTCGGAGCAGGGACGCTTTTTATAAAATTCGGCTGTGCGAAGGGTCGGATTGGGGGAATTATCGGGACCACCCAGCAACTCGCGGCATATAATCGACCCCGTTTTATCCTTGAATTTTTGCGCCATGGCTTGAATAAGGGCATAGTGCGCTTTTTTCTGCTCGTTGTCGGTGGGACTCGTGTATCCGTACAGCAGCCCCGCCACCATAAACATACCGCTGACCGCACCGCAAACCTCGCGAAGCCGTCCCATTCCGCCGCCAAACGACGACGAAAGGGCAAGCGCGGTTTTTTCATCCATTTTAGTTACGTCGCAGAAGGCGACAACCACCGCCTGAGAGCAGTTGTACCCCTCTTTAAACAGTGCTTCGGCTTTGTCAGCGTGGGTCATTATTTGACCGCCTCCTCAATGCCGTCGGACAGCTTGTCGAGCCAGTCGCCCTCATACAGTTCAATCAGTCCCTTGTCACACCAGCGTGCAATATCCTCGCAAATCGGGAGCTTTGCAACGTGGGGAATTCCGTGCTTTTCGGCGATTTCGTCGATGTGACTTTCGCCATAGATTGAGTGACGCTTTTTGCAATCGGGACATTCAAAATAGGACATATTTTCGACTATTCCGAGTACGGGAATGTTCATCATTTTTGCCATGTTGACCGCCTTTTCGACAATCATGCTGACAAGCTCCTGCGGTGAAGTAACCACGACGATTCCCTTTATCGGAAGCGACTGGAACACCGTGAGGGGAACGTCACCCGTTCCGGGAGGCATATCCACAAACATAAAGTCGACGTCACCCCAAATAACGTCCGACCAGAACTGCTTTACCATACCTGCGATAACGGGACCGCGCCAAATGACCGGGTCGGTTTCGTTTTCGAGGAGGAGGTTGGTGGACATTATGCGGATTCCCGACTTTGTCATAGAGGGGAAAAGTCCGTCCTCGGTGCCTCTTGCCTTTTCATAAATGCCGAATTCCTTCGGAATGGACGGACCTGTAATATCGCCGTCGAGAATGGCGGCGGTGAGCCCCTTTCTCTGCATTGTAACGGCAAGCATGGAGGTAACGAGCGACTTACCAACGCCGCCCTTGCCGCTGACGATGGCAATAACGTTTTTTACATTTGACATGCTATTCTGCTCGACGAGAAGACTTTCCTGCTTTCTGTCCGAGCAATTTTCGCTGCAACTTGAACAGTTGTGACTGCAACCCATTTTTAAAACATCTCCCTGAGAAATTTATAATGTATATATTTTATCATACCGAAATCTTTTCTGCAATAAGTTATTGAAAATAGAGAAAAAATGATTTAAAATGAATTCTGTAAGGGTGATTATAATGAAAAAGAAAAATGATAAAAGAGAAAAAATCTTTGTCCCGCTGATGGGCTGGCTCAGCGGAGACAAATTTTCGAAGCATGGAAACACATACACGGGAGCGGTTGATGCCGTCGGCATTTCCTTTAACGCGTTTTGCTACAAGCTTGTGGTTGACAAAAGTGAGGAGGAAAATCCTCGTATCATCGCCGAAAGCTACGACGTTATTACAAAAAACTGTCCCGACGAGCATAAAAAAGCGGAGTTTCCCCTTACCGAAGAGGGCAGGGAGCTGACTCACGCGTGGCTTGTCGAAAGGTACGAGGAATATCTCGCCGCTGATCGTGACGAAATCCCCGTTTCGTTTAAATAAAAAAATGAGAGTGAAATCCGATTTTTTCGGGTTTCACTCATTTTTTATGCTAATCTCGTAATTTTGGTCTTGCGATGAGCGATACAACGTAGCCGAAAAAGACACTTGCCGCAATTCCGCCTGCCGATGCGGTCAGTCCGCCCGTCATAATGCCAATCATTCCATCACTGCCGATTGCCTGCTTGACCCCGTTTGCGAGTAGATGACCGAAGCCGGTCAGCGGCACGGTTGCACCTGCACCGGCGAAGTCAATCAGCGGCTTATACAGTCCTACTGCGCTCAATATAACTCCTGCCACAACGTAGCCGACGAGGATTCGCGCAGGTGTCAGCTTGGTAAAATCGAGGAGTAGCTGACCTATTACGCAAAAAAGTCCGCCTACGACAAACGCCTTTAAATATTCCATAAACATATCCATATAATAAAACCGCCTTTCGACCGTATTATGTGTCAAAAAGCGGTTTTTATTAACAAATGTAATTTAAAAAATTAGTAGGTGATAACGTCGGCCATTG
>JAFOCH010000083.1 GCA_017381395.1 Clostridia bacterium | reverse complement strand
AAGGACGTTATAGTTGCCTGTGACTTTGCAGGAAAGAAAGAGGTTGTCGAATTTTTAGACAAATTCGGCGGTAAAAAGCCCTTTGTAAAGATTGGTATGGAACTTTATTACGCCGAAGGTCCCGACATTGTCCGCGAAATTAAGGCAAGAGGACACAAGATTTTTCTCGATTTAAAGCTTCACGATATTCCCAACACGGTTAAAAAGTCAATGAGCGTTTTGTCACGCTTGGACGTTGACATGTGTAATCTTCACGCTTCTGGTACAGTTGCTATGATGGAGGCCGCTATCGAGGGACTCACTCGCGAGGACGGAAGCCGTCCGATGCTCATCGCTGTTACCCAGCTGACATCGACAAGCGAAGAAAGAATGAAGAGCGACCTGCTCATCAACGAGCCGCTTGACAAGGTTGTAATGCACTATGCAAAATGCGCAAAGGTTGCAGGACTCGACGGCGTAGTTTGCTCTCCGCTTGAAGCCGAAAAGGTTCACGAGGTTTGCGGAGACAACTTCGTTACCGTTACTCCGGGTGTACGCTTTGCCGACGGAGATATAGGCGACCAGGTACGCGTTACCACCCCCGCCAGAGCTAAGGAAATCGGCTCAGACTACATCGTTGTAGGCCGTCCCATCACCGCAGCAGCAGACCCTGTTGCCGCATACGAACGCTGTGTAAGCGAATTTGTTGACTGAAAGGAAAATTAACATGAATAATACAGAAAAGCTTATTGCAAAGGATCTTCTCTCGATAAAGGCGGTTTTCTTCCGTCCTGACGAACCGTTTACATGGGCAAGCGGAATTAAGAGCCCCGTATATTGTGACAACCGTCTGACCCTCACCGCACCGAAGGTAAGAAACGACGTTGAAAACGCACTCGCAGAGACAATTAAGCGCGAATACCCCGATGCTGAGGTGCTTATGGGTACATCGACAGCAGGTATCGCTCACGCAGCCATCACCGCACACATTCTCGATATGCCGATGGGCTACGTTCGCTCGGGAGCAAAGGACCACGGTCGCGGAAACCAGATCGAAGGCAAACTCGAAAAGGGCCAGAAGGTAGTCGTTGTTGAGGATCTCATTTCGACAGGCGGCAGCGTTATCGAGGTAGTAAACGTGCTTCGTGAAGCAGGTGCCGAAGTGCTCGGTATCGTAAGCATCTTTACCTACGGCATGCAGAAGGGTATCGACCGTCTCGCCGAAGCAAAGGTTAAAAACGTTAGTCTCACAAACTTTGATACAATAGCAGAAATCGCAGCTGAGGAAAGCTATATCAAGCCCGAAGACGTCAGCCGCCTGATTGCTTTCCGTAACAATCCGTCGGACGAAGGATGGATAAACGGAGGAAAATAATGAAAAATCTGATAGATATATTGGATCTTTCCACAAGTGAAATTGAGCAGCTTATCGACACTGCTAACGATATTATCGACAATCCCGACAATTATCGCAAAAAATGCCGATATAAGAAGCTCGCTACCCTCTTCTTTGAGCCGTCAACGAGAACGAGATTATCCTTTGAAGCTGCTATGATGGAGCTTGGCGGAAACGTACTCGGCTTTTCGGAAGCTAATTCAAGCTCGTCGGCAAAGGGCGAAAGCGTTTCGGACACGATTGCGGTTGTAGGCGGATATGCCGACATTATCGCAATGCGTCACCCGAAGGAAGGTGCTCCGCTGGTTGCCTCGATGAAGAGTGACGTGCCGATTATCAACGCAGGTGACGGCGGTCACAATCACCCGACCCAGACATTGACCGACCTGCTCACCATAAAGCGTGAAATGGGACATCTGGACAACCTGACGGTTGGACTTTGCGGCGACCTCAAATTCGGTCGAACAGTTCATTCACTGATTGCCGCTCTGTCCCGATACAGCGGCATCAAATTCGTTCTCATTTCGCCGAAGGAATTGGAACTCCCGAGCTACGTCAAGGATGCTCACATCAAGGCAAACGGCATTCCTTGCGAGCAGACAACCTCCCTCGACGACGCTATGGAAAAGCTTGATATTCTGTATATGACACGTGTACAGCGCGAGCGTTTCTTTAACGAAGAGGATTATCTCAGATTAAAAGACAGCTATATTCTCACCCCTGAAAAACTCAAAAACGCGAAAGAAAACATGATTGTTATGCATCCGCTGCCCCGCGTAAACGAAATTTCGACCGCGGTTGACAGTGACAAACGCGCAAGCTATTTCAGACAGGCAAAGTACGGCAAATATATCCGAATGGCGCTCATCCTGAAACTTTTGGAGGTAGAATAATGAGGGTTGACTCGATTAAAAACGGCATAGTAATTGACCATATCACCTGCGGCAAGGCCATGCAGATTTACGATATGCTCAATCTGGACAAGCTCGATTGTACCGTTGCAATTCTCAAAAACGTATCGAGCAACAAAATGGGCAAAAAGGATATTATTAAAATCGACTGCGACATCGAAATCAATTTTGATGTCCTCGGTTTCATCAGCCCTAATATCACTGTTTGTATCGTTCGTGACGGAAAGGTCGCTGAAAAGAAGCACATTGATCTTCCCGAGCAGCTCACTGATATTCTCCATTGTAAAAATCCGCGTTGCATCACATCAACTGAACAGGATATTCATCACATTTTCCGTCTTACTGACAGGGAAAATGGTATCTATCGTTGCATTTACTGCGACACAAAGGCATAGTTGTATAAAAATAAACCGCTCTTTTCCCTTTAAAGAGCGGTTTACGTTATATTTATTACATTTTACGGATTGCACATTTTACAGGGCGAATACCCTTTGTTTATGAGGGTTTGCTTTGATTCACCGGAGGTCGCTTTATTATTCGAGCTGATGTCCTTTACGCTACTGCAGGTGGGTCGATGAATCTTTTTAGAATTAGTGTTTAAGACATATTCGGTTTCATTTTCGTCAGTGGTTGACGAGGTAGAAGTATCACTATCAAGCCAACTTTTGCCGGTTGCATAGTCAATCTTTATCCCCGGCTGAACGTTATAAGCGAATACATTAAAGCATATTCCGTCGCCCTTATCCTCGACCGAAATTGCCTCCATTTGAACGCCGTCACATACCAGATTATTTCCGCTAAAAATCGGCGTTACACGGTAAATGACGTGATTGTTCGTTTCCTTCACATAGTCGGCAATCATATTCTCAAAGGGCAGCATTCCCTCGACATTCATATACCGTGTGCCTGTGATAAGGTTTCTTTCGTTAGCATTTTCGCCCGTGAGCTGAAAACCGATTAAATGGCATCGGTTATAAAGATACTTTCCGTCGACGATGTCATACTTTGCGGTCACCCAGCCACTCGGCTTGACCGAGCCGATGTTTCCCCTTTCCTCAGTGGGCATTATATCCCGTCCGATGCAGGACATCGCAATACCGCATCTGCCAAATTTATCGAGGGGTGAATACCTTTCATACGAGTCGGTAACAAGCTCGACGGCAGTAAACCCAGGGACATTATCGTTTATCGCGATATAAGCACGTTTGCCATTGTATTTGGGGATGCTATCGATGGTGGTTGCATTGTTGGTTTCGCGGCTTGATTCAGGCGCGGATTCGGTTATAGATTCATATACGCTACCCGTACTAAAAACATCGTCCTCCGACACCTGTGAAGCTGTGTCAAAGGACGACGGCGACGACAAAGCCGTCCCGCCATTGCACGAAGTGAACAATGCGATAATAAATATCAGCGCGACTATCAGTCTAATCTGTTTTAGCTTTGTCATTCGTAAATTTCCTCCGTAATTCTTTCATGTGAAAATCCTGCGAAATCGGTGGATTTTATGAGCATACGCGAGGTTAAAACACTATCGTCGAACACGGTATCCGAGGGATATGCTCTATTCCAACGATAGATTATTATTCTTTCAACTTTATCCAAATAGGGCGTAAAATCGACATTTTCGATAAAGCAATAGTCGCCCTTTTCCGCCTTTTCGAGAAAATCGGAGTCAACCTTTACCGTTTCGGGCGAAAAAAGGGATGCTGAATATTCATTCATCCACAAGGTCGATTCGGACGAAAGGGCAACCACCCTTTCGCACAAAACGCTATCCCTACTCTGACGACGGCGGTTAAAAAGTAGGCCGTTGTTATTATCCAGACAAATAATAATATTCATATTACACCTGCTAAAAAATTATTTATGATACAACTAAATTATACCATAATAACAATCGGCATTCAACGAGTATTGATTATAAATTATTTGACGTGTTTAATATTTTATAAAAGGAAGGAGTGAGAGCCATAGTCTTCGTCTTCGCGATAGCCAGTATGCCCTTTCCTCTCCATCAGTTCTTTCAATTTCGCTATTGAGATATTGCAGCTCGGTGACAAATTCATTGTACGTATGAATTATTACATTTAAAATTGCAAACAATAGTAAAAGTACTGCTACTGCTATTAAAAAAATTGCTCCATCGTCAATATTTTTCATCCTGTGTTCCCTTTTCTTTCAAATCGTCAAACTACTCATCGGTTTGTTTAATATCATTAGCGCTGAAAATTGAAAAAATTAAAAAGGAAACCCTGCTACCAACTATTATCCCAAAAATAAAATTAAGCATAAAATTACTTTCCTAAATAATTTACACAAATTCCCAAACACGTCAAAATAGCCACAAAAAAGGAAAATTATAACTTTTTTTGTTAAAATCTAGGTTTTTTGCTAAACTATTTTATCCTACTTTATCTCACTTGTCAATATTTATCTCGGTTTCTTTTTATAATTATTTCTAGACTTAAAATTTATTTTAGAGGTGATGGAATTGCGACCGTTAAAAGAAAAGATAAGCATTACCATTGACAGCGATATCCTGGAAACAGCAAAAAACGAAGCAGAAAAAGATGATCGTTCCCTGTCCCAATATATCAACATGGTGTTGAAGCAACATATCAGTAAACAAGAAAAAACGAGCCGCGACGAGTAGCGGCTCGTTTTTTTATAATAATGAAAAGTAGATAGCAAACAAAATCTTCATATAGTATCACTGTGTTCTTGCGCAAGGAATTCACAAAATTAAAAACATCATTCACCATTCTGCTTGTCTTTCATAATATGGGATGAGGAGGTGAAAAATGATGGCTGTTTTTTGTTGTGAAACCAGAACGAGCTGTACCGGCTTGGCGGTGATCGCAAGCGCAATTCTCGGCGTGATTGCCGCCTTTTTACGCATCACCGCGGTAATTACTGTGACACCGGCATTCCTTTGGGTAACTCTTGGCATCGCGGTAGTATATCTCGCCGTTTTACTCGCTACCACCGGATGTAATCAAACCGCGCGTTGCTGTCGGTGCAAAGGCTGTGCATTGACCGCCCTGCTTGCAGGTATTCTCGGCACTGCACTCGTTTCGGTTATTCTGTTGGCAATCACCTTTGCCGCTACCAGCGTCATCGGTGCTATTTTAGTGGGACTGCTTATTTTTTTCCTGTCGCTGATTTTGTCCGCCACCGCTTGCTTGGTGGCCGGTTGCTGCGGATGTGAAAATGCTCGCTAAGCAGTGAATAAGTAATAAAAAATCCGTTCTCAATAGAGAACGGATTTTT
>JAFOCH010000082.1 GCA_017381395.1 Clostridia bacterium | reverse complement strand
TGGCAAGCTCATCGGTTCAGCTCAGCGTGTTCCTGTTCCCACAGGTTCTACAACACTCCTCGTTGCTGTTGTAAAGGGCAAGGACGTTACTGTTGATGGCATCAATGCTGCTATGAAGGCAGCTGCTTCTGATTCATTCGGCTACACCGAAGAGCAGCTCGTTTCTTCTGACATCATCGGCATCACCTATGGTTCACTCTTCGATGCTACTCAGACAATGGTTACAAAGATTGACGACGAATCCTATCAGGTACAGGTTGTTTCTTGGTACGATAACGAGAACAGCTACACTAGCCAGATGGTTCGTACAATCAAGTACTTTGCTGAAATGTAATTTTTCAGCCGTTAGCTGATAATATTTACAAAAAATGGCGGACAAGCGATTTGCTTGTCCGCTTTTACTTTATACAATTTAGTATAAAAAAACACGCCTGATAATATCAAGCGTGTTTATTATTATTCACCGAGTGTAATTTCGATTACGTGTTCCTTTCCATCGACAAAAATCGGAAGTGAGTTTTGTTCATATTTTACGCCGTCAACGGTCATTGTATTATATCCTTTTTGCAGACCGTTCGGGTTGTGAATATGAATAATATAGTTATCGCCTCTGATTTTGCGCGACATTTCGCATTTATCCCAGCTTGACGGAATACAGGGGTCGAGCTCGATTGTATCATAATTCGGCATAAATCCGAGTATGTACTGAGTGACCGCTCTAAACATCCAGCCGGCAGTACCCGTTACCCAGGCGAAAAGTGTTTCGCCCTTTCTCGGATTTTCGGGACCAAAATACATATTTGTAAGCGCATAAGGTTCGCATCCCGAATGCTCCGACGGGTTGGTCACGCTGTCGGGATAAATTTTCATTATGGTTTCGTATGCCTTGTCACCGTTACCCATTATGCAGTCGGCAACAACCTTAAACGAGCCGCCGTGACAGTAGGGGGTGCCATTTTCCCAAATACCGGGTACAAAGCTTGTGAGACGTCCGATATGATTGTTGAAATGCTTGTATGCGGGGTAGAGGGTTAGGGGACCGTAATCTGAATCGAGATATTTCTCGACGCTTGCCATTGCCTGTTCGAGTCGTTCTCTTGGCGCAACCTGAGCCAGTACAGCCCATGTCTGCGAATTGAGGTAAATCTTGCCCTCTGTCTCTTCGTGTGAACCGACCTTTTCGCCGAGGTCATTTATAGCGGCAAGGAACCATTCGCCGTCCCAAGCATTCTTGTTAATATTTTCGGTGAGGGTTTCTCGATATTTCTTCATTTCTTCGATAATATCGTCGCCCTTGTTAAAACGTGCGGCCATTTCCTCAACGTTTTTGAGTGCATAGACGAGAGCGATTGAAGTCCATACACTTTCACCCTTGCCTTCGAGACCTGTCATATTCAGCGAATCGTTCCAGTCACCGTCGAGCGAGTGGACAAGTCCGTCATCGCCGAGATCGTTTGCACTATATCTTACCGCGCGAAGAATGTGATCCCAAACGGTACCTTTTTCTTCGGATAAGAGATATTTTACCTCGTCATCGAGTATCGAACTGTCACCGGTTTCTTTAATATACGCGTTTACTGTCGGTGCAATCCAGGTCATTCCGTCGGAATAAACGTGGTGGTCAAGGGGCAACCAACCGCGAACGCAACGTCCGTCGGGATATTCGTATTCAAGTGTTTCAAGTATTTTTTCCTTACCAAGCTCACTATTGAATGCGCAAATTGCCCAAGCATCCTGGAGTTGATCGCGGAACCCCTTTCCGGTGTCGCGACCTGCCTCGGCGCAAAGCTGAACCTGTTGCTTTATCCAAAGGTTGGTGAAATTATTGATTTTCTCCTCAGGAGTGCTGACTGTGATTGATTTCATAACCTCGTCCTTTTCGGCAATGAGGTTGTCAAAATCAGCATCAATCTTGCCCGCGGTAAAGAGCTTTTTCGAAATTGCCTTTGCGCTTTCCATTCCGTCAACGCAGCCGATTAAGACGTTGAGAGTCTCGCTTTCACCTGCCGCCAGCTCAAAGGAATGCTCCAATACTCCCGTCATCTGCTCACAAGCCGACAAGCTGTTGGTACACTTGCCATCAACGACAATTTTCGGGCAATTCACGTTACCGAAAGGACCGAAAACCGCCTTCTTGGAGGTGTCAAATCCGCTTGGCTTCTTGTCCGACGAAATGAATCCGTTGAACCATTTATGCGGTCTTTCCATTGCTTCGTTCATGCAAAGGACAACGTTGTCCTCGCTGTCGAAATGGCCGTGAACGTACGAGTTGTAATCGGAATAGCGCTGATAACCTTCGAGTAAAAAGTCAACGAGAGAGAATACCTTGAACTTGACCGTTTTATCGCCCGTGTTTCCGAGGGTGAGTGTCCAAATTTCGCAGGGCTCGGTCTTGTTAATAAATACACGTGCGGTTGCTTTTATTCCAAAGCATTCGCCCGAAATAACCGAATAGCCGAGTCCGTGAACACAGCTGTAATCGTTGATTTCGGTACACATCGGATAGTATCCGGGGTTAAATATTTCGCCTGTTTCCTCGTTGCGGATGTAAAAATAGCGGTTTCCGTCACGAATAACCGAGGTGCGGCTAGCGTGTTCGGTGCTGATATAGGCGAGCGTTCTGCCGCCGTATGAGCCAATGCCTCCGCCGAGGTTGTTAACCCCGGCAAGCATTTTTTCATTCCATAAATAGTTGAGTAACGGGCGTTTGAGGTTGTAATCGTGGATACGATATTCCTTACCGCCGTTAATAAACGAACCAAATTTGCTCATTTCGTGCTCCTTATGACCTTAATGTAGCACCGAGTTTTTCAACCTCGGCAATAATTTTTGTTATAACCTTGTCGCTCTGCTTTTCGTTAAGGGTACCGCTATCAGAACGGAGTGTCAACGAATAAGCAACGCTCTTTTTGCCCTTTTCGATCTGTTCACCTGTAAAGATGTCAAACAACTCAACCTTTTCGAGCAGGGTACCAGCACCACTAATAATCGCCTTTTTGAGCGAAAGAACGGGCAAATCAATATCGCAAAGTATAGCGAGGTCGCGAGTTACCGACGGGAATCTCGGCAAACTGTGGTATGTGCGCTCGTCATTCTGATTCTCGTACATTGTGTTAAAGTCGATCATAGCAACGTAAACTTCGTCATCAATGTCGTAGTTGGCGCATACAGACGGATGAATCTGACCGATAACGCCGAGCTTCTTTCCATCAATGGTCAAAAGTGCAGTTCTGCCCGGGTGGAATGCATATTCCTTATTGGTAGCGGCAATATCCCATTCCTTTATATTCATCTTTCTGAGGGTTTCTTCAACAACGCCTTTAATGTCGTAGAAATCAAGTTTTCCGTAAGCACCAACCGTCAGCACCTTGCGTTCAATCGGAAGCTCATTTTCGCCGAGAGGAATATATTCGGTTGCAATTTCGTAAAGTCTGGCATCGGCGTTTCTGTTTTTATAGTTGAGCGAGAGAATACGCATAATGCTCGGTAAAGTGGTGTTGCGCATGAGAGAAGTGTCCTCACCAAGCGGATTCATAATCTTAACCGATTTTCTCATTTCTTCGTCATTCGGCATATTTATCATGTCATATTCCTTCGGGCTGATATAGGAATATGTGTTGATTTGTGAATATCCGAGTGAAAGCATAGAATTGTTGATGCTACGCTCAAATTTCTGGCTTTCGGTAACCTTGCCGTTTGCACAGCCGCGGATACCTGTATCTTCGATATTGTTATAGCCATAGATTCGTGCAATTTCTTCGGCAATATCGGCCTTATGCTCGATGTCGATTCGGTAATAGGGAACGGTGATAATATCTCCGTTAACAGTGAAACCGAGACGCTTGAGAATTGAAATCATTTCTTCTTTTTCCATGTTTGTGCCGAGAAACTTGTTTGTCCATTCGGGCTCGAATTTAACTGTCTTCGGCTGCTTATCATAGTCGTCGCAGTCGATGTAGCCGCCGACAACCTCACCTGCGCCAAGCATGGTGATAAGCTCGCAAGCGCGGTCGAGTGCAGCTTCGCAAAGTTCAGCAGGCAGTCCCTTTTCATATCTTGACGAAGCGTCTGTTCTCATACCCAGAGCTTTTGCAGTAGTTCTGACTGAAGCACCGTCGAAACAAGCTGATTCGAACACGATTGTATTAGTATCCTCGATAATTCCGCTGAATTCGCCGCCCATAACACCTGCAACGGCAATCGGCTTTTTATTGTCAGCGATAATCATCATATTCTCGTTAAGTTCACGTTCAGCTCCGTCGAGGGTTGTAATTTTTTCGCCATTAGTTGCCTGACGTACGATGATTTTACCACCGTCAACGAATCTGTGGTCGAATGCGTGCATCGGCTGACCATATTCGAGCATGACATAGTTTGTAATATCAACTATGTTCGAAATCGGTCTGACACCGCTTGCTCTAAGTCTTTCTCTAAGCCAACGAGGAGAGGGCTCAACCTTAATATTTTTAACAACCCTTGCCATGTAACGTTTACAAAGGGGAGTTTCTATTTTCACATCAAGAAGGTCGTTTATGTTTCCGTCACATTCGGTAACAATGGGTGTATGCTCGTTAAACGGCTTATCTAATGTAACGGCAGTTTCACGAGCGAGTCCGATTACAGAAAGGCAGTCGGGACGGTTTGACGTGATTTCGAATTCAACCACAGTGTCATTTAGACCGATTGCTTCCTTTACATCGTCACCAGGCTTGCAATCTTCCTGCAAAACGAAGATACCATCCTCGATAGCATAAGGGAAGTCACCGAGGGTAACGCCAAGCTCGGCAATCGAGCACATCATACCCTGGCTAACTACGCCGCGGAGCTTACCTTTTTTAATCTTTACATCATTAGGCAGGCAAGCACCATCAGTAGCAACGGGTACAAGGTCGCCAACAGTGAGGTTTGATGCACCTGTAACAATCTGAATCTGCTCGTCGCCCATATCGAGTTGACAAACGACAAGCTTGTCTGCGTCGGGGTGCTTTTCGATTGATAAAACGCGGCCAACCTTTACGCCGGTGATTTCCTCGGCTTCGACCGAGTAACCTTCAACCTTTGAGCCGCTCATGGTGAGCGCTTCGCTATAATCGTGGGGATTGACGTCAATGTCAACGAATTCTTTTAACCATCTCATCGAAAGATTCATAATCAAAGCACCTCCTTAAAACTGATTTAAAAATCTAATGTCATTTTCGAACAATAAGCGCAT
>JAFOCH010000081.1 GCA_017381395.1 Clostridia bacterium | reverse complement strand
TGTCTTTATTACCGATTACTTGTTGTCGGCTCTGGTTACGACGGCCAGATTCTTGATTTCGAGGTTGATCTCCATTCCCTCACTGTATTTGAGGGTGAATTCCTTGATTGCCTCGGTGGTCTTTTCGGTCCAAGCCCAGTCGGGAAGGATGTAGGTGACCCTCATAGTCGTGTTGCCGCTAATGTATGCAACCTGGGGAACGAGTGTTTCGGTCACGAAGGCAACCTTTGCAACCAGATGGGGAAGTAAAACGGTCTTGTCACCGGTGTTCTTTACGAGCATGTGAATTGCACGCATACCGTTGGGCAGTTCGTCTGTTTTAAGCACTTCGGCCGGGAAGGAGACCTGATTATGCGCATTGTTGTAGTGAATTGCAAGTGCGCCGTCCTTTGTCTTTTCGACGAGGGTGTGATTATTTAAGGTCGAGTTATTTTTGGCAAGTGCTTTTACGTCCTTGTCGGTGAATTCGCTTCTGATAGTAGTAATCTGGCTTGCTTCACCAAAGTTTTCTTCGCCGAGGAACTTGGCAACAAATCGGGCAAGGTCAATATTTTCGTTAATGCCGAGGAGAGCTTCCGTGCCCTTTCCTGCGGCGGCAACGGGTACCGGCTTGTAGGTGTGGTTGCCGGTGGTGTAGTGTGAGCCAAAGTTGCTCGATGTAGCATCGGCAGGAATTTCGAGACCACCTGTTTCGTGGTCGGCGGTGACGATGAGAACCGTGTCGGGATTGAGCGCAACAAAGCGCATCGCAACCGTAATGGCACAGTCAAAGTCGATCATTTCTTTTACTTCGTTATCAAATTCGTTGTTGTGAGCTTTTTTGTCAATCTGTGAGCCCTCAACCATGAGGAAGAATCCATTTTCATCCTGTGAGAGAAGGTCGATTGCAAGGTCGGTCATTTGAGCAATCGAGGGGGTGTTTTCGTCGTGGGTGTCGAGATGATCCTGAGCGAAAAGGCCGATAAGAGGAAGCTTTGCATTTGCTGCTTCACTCCAGTCTTCGATGTATGTAGCCGAAGCGTCCTTTGCGGCCTGGAGCTTATCCTTGTTTCCAACAGAGTTATAGTTGTTTCGACCGCCACCGAGTACAACGTCGAGAGTGCCGTCGATAATCTTTTCAAGCTGCTGTTTGGCAATATCTTCCGACATATAGCGGTCGGCTGCGTGTGCGGTGAAGGAAGCAGGGGTAGCATCGACTACGTTTGATGTAGCAACGATACCTGTGCTTTTGCCCTTTTCTGCGGCAAGTTCGAGGAGTGTTTTGTATCCTTCTGTATCGTCGTGAGTCATCGCAACGGTTTGGTTGGATGTCTTAAATCCGGTTGAAAGAGCGGTACCACCGGCGGCCGAGTCGGTTACCTGAGCGTTGGCTGAATATGTGGTCTGTGAGCTTTGAACGGGGAGCTGATTGATGGCAAGCTTCTTTTGATACAAGCTGTCCTCATACTTAGCTCTCGTAACTTCAACGATGTTGAAGCCCATTCCGTCGCCAATCATGTAAATAAAGTTTTTCGGCTCGGTGTATTCGGCGTTTTGGATTGCGATGACCAAATCTTCCGAAATCTCGGGTGTACCGTCGAGCTTGAGCTCGGTCTGCTTAAGAGCTTCAATGGCGTTTTTATAGAGGTCTTTGTCTGCCTCTATCTGTGACGAAACGGGTGGCACAAACAGGTCGGCTGCTTCCGATGACGCGTCGGTGTTTTTTGCATCATCGCCACACGAAGTGCAGATGGACAAAACCATCATCAAGGCAAGCAATAAAGCTATAAGTTTTTTCATTTTTTTGCCCTCCATTATATTAAATGAGTTAAAAGTCAAGTTATCAGTATTATAATATTATCTTTTCGTTTCGTCAAACGCTTTTTTTTGAAAAAAGCGGTTTGCAGTCGCACAGTCGCATTTTTGCGAGTGGCACATTTAACCTAAAAATAGCCATCCCACCGATTAAGGCGTAACAGCTATTTTTAATATTGCTAATTATTCAGCGGTTTCCTCGTTTGCGGCAACGGGGTTCTTTTTTCTTCTGATAAAAACAAATGCGGCAACGGCCAAAACTGCAACGGTTGAGCCGATTGCGATAACGAGCAGCCAGTTGATTCCGCTCTCGCTGATAAGCTCAAACGAAACCTTGTCAAAGTCGACGAAATAGAACAGTTCCATGTTCTTTTCGGCATAGAGGAGTATTTCATTTTTGCCGCGCTTTAAGTCTATTTCTACTGCATATTCGCGGATGATTTCGTCCTTGGATACAATTTCGAAGCAATCGGCGTTTTTGCCGTTTACGTCGATCATAATCTGTGCTGTTCCGCCGGCATAAAGGGTAATTTTGTATGTGCCCGACTTTTCGGCGGTGAATGGGATTTTTACACCGCGCTCGGAACCGAAGCCGGATATGTTAAAAATTTTATTGTTCGAGGCATAGTGGTTGTATGCGGGATAGTGTTTATCAGCGGGGTAATCCTCGGCCTCAAAGAAGGTGATGTGATCATACTTTGTCGACAGGTCAACTTCATCCTTGCTGATAATTGCGGCAAATCCTTCTTTTGTTTTTAAATCGATGGCGATTTTATCCTTTTTAGTTACCTTTGACTGCTTCATTTCGAGTCCGTTTTCGCCATCGACAAACAGGTACATGTTAT
>JAFOCH010000080.1 GCA_017381395.1 Clostridia bacterium | reverse complement strand
TTGAGCTTGTACTGATCGAGAGCGTCGGTAGCTTCTTCACCTTCAGCAGCGGAAGCAGCCTCTTCGGAAGCAGCCTCTTCGGAAGCAGCGCTTTCGGTAGCAGCGTCTTCGCTAGTAGCATCAGTATCTGCTGCCTTTGAAAGTTCCTTTACTCTGGCATCGTTGAGGAGTGTGATAAGCTCGTTTGCAAGCTCGTCGTTGCCTTCGTATTCATAAACGAGAACCTTTACTGTGTCGGAGAAGCCGAGTACGGTTGTACAAGCGATTGTAGCGCAACCCGGAGCCAAAGCGAGAACGTTTCCGTCCTTGTCAACCTTGACAATCTTTTCGTTTGAACTTTCCCAGTAAACTGCGGTGATAGCAGGATTTTCGGGGAAAAGCTTGCCGGTGAGGGATGCCTTCTTACCTACTTTAAGTACGAGAGTGCCCTCTTCGCCAGCACCTTCGATGGTAATACCGATTTCTTTAATGTCGCCTGCTTTGTATGTATTTTCGGGCTTTACCGAGGGCTCGCCGATTTTTTCATAAACGATTTCCTCGCGTTTGATGGGCTCGTATTCGTTTCCCTTGAAACTTGCGGTGCCTTCAGTGTCACCGCCGCCGCATGAAACGAAAGCGCAAGCTACGATTGCTAAAATGCAAAGCAATGCAATAATTTTTTTCATTGATAATTCCTCCATACCGTTGCCGACGGTACAATTTTTTATATTTACTGCTCTATGTTCTCTACGGCATGATTTGAGAACGCAGTAAAAAGTCGTTATTGATTATTTTATTTCGACGATGTCGTTCTTATTCTTATAAATATGCTTTGCGGGAACAAAGCCGCGAACCATCGAAAGGGGATATACTCGGCAGGATTGACCGAGCATTGTGCCGGGGCAAAGTACACTATTGCATCCGACGTCGGCATAGTTGCCCAGGATTGCACCAAACTTTTTGAGTCCGGTTTCGACCTTTTCTTTGCCAACCGAAACTGTGACAAGCGACTTATCCGACTTTAAGTTAGATGTAACGGCACCTGCGCCCATGTGAGCCATATAGCCGAGAATTGAATCTCCGACATAATTATAATGCGGAACCTGCGCCTTGTCAAAAATAATTGCGTTTTTCACCTCGGTTGAGTTGCCGATTACGGCTCCTTTACCGATGATTGCGCTGCCTCTGATGAATGCGCAGTGGCGAATTTCGGCACCTTCGTCGATGATGAGAGGCCCGTTAAGAAAAGCGGTAGGTGCGATTTTTGCACTTTTTGCTACCCAAATATTTTCTCCGCGCTTTTCAAAAATTTCTTCATCAAGCGAATTTCCTAGTTTTACGATAAAATCGGAAATGAGGGGAAATGCCTTAAACGGCAGGTCGATTCCGTCGAAAATATCCTTTGCAATAGTTTTTTCTAAATCAAATAATGCGCTTACCGAAAGCTGATTTGTCATAAAATCGGTACACTCCTAACACAAGCAAGATATACTTGCATAATGATTTTACACGAAAATTCACAATTTATCAAGTGGAATAATATAAAATACTAAATTTTTTTGGAATTTATGCACAATGACGAAAGAAGGTTTAAAATTTTAAACAGATTTTTTAATGTAAAATTTGGATAAAATGAAAAAAAGACTTTATAATTATCGAAATATGTTATATTATTATGGTGTATATATAAATTTATTGAATGAGGTGTTTTTATGTCTCAAAAGGTAAAAATTTGTGTTGGCGGAATCGATTATTATATCAACACCGACGAGGACGAAACCTATATCCGCGGAATAGGAGCAAAGCTTAACGAGCGTCTTGACCAGCTCGCAAAGCAGAATCCCTACCTGTCAACCACAATGGTAGCGGTATTTGCTGCTCTTGAATGCTGTGACGAGGCCGAAAAAGCAAAGCGTGCTCTTGACAAAATCACGGGAAAGATGCAGGTCAGCGACGCAAAGTCGATTGACGCTATCATCGAGGTTGACGAAGCCAGACGCGAAATCGAGCGTCTGAATATGGAAAATATCCGACTTCGCAAGCAGCTTGCCGGACGATGAAACCTGAGCTTCTCTGTCCCGTCGGCTCTGACGAGGCTCTGTATGCCGCTGTGCGAAGTGGTGCAGATGCGGTTTATATGGGATACGGTCGCTTTAATGCCCGTCGCTCGGCGCGTAATTTTGCTGACGACGAGTTTAAAAAGGCGGTCGAGTATTGTCATATCCGCGGGGTGAAGATATATCTCACCCTCAATACCCTCGTTGCCGAAGGTGAAATTGCCGACGTGACAAAAACGGTGAAACTCGCCTGCGAAGCGGGCGTAGATGCCTTTATCGTTCAGGATTTGGGACTGGTAAAACTACTTAAACGCTTGTGTCCCGATATGCCGCTTCACGCATCGACTCAGATGACGGTCACTTCGCCTTCCGCCCTTTACGAGTTAAAAGAGCTTGGCTTCGAGAGGGTGGTACTCGCGCGCGAAATGAACAGAAGGGAAATAGCCGAGCTGTGCGACGTGGCGCATCAAATAGGAATGGAAACCGAGCTTTTTGTTCACGGTGCGCTTTGTATGTGCGTTTCGGGTCAATGCTATATGAGTGCGGTGATTGGTCGCCGCAGCGGAAATCGC
>JAFOCH010000079.1 GCA_017381395.1 Clostridia bacterium | reverse complement strand
GTGACGGGTTGATAAGCAGAAGCTCGTCGAGCTGAATCTTCTTTTCGTCGGTGTCTGAGTCGGGGATGCACTTGCAAACCAGTTTTTCGAGCTGAGCAGAGAAGGGGAAGAGGATAACAGTGCTGAGCACCTTAATAACCGTATTGATGATAGCAATGTCAACGACGGTTGCGTGCTGGTCGAGAATAGCGGGTGAGAAGATAATATCAACTACCCAATATACGATGAGCCAGAAGCCCGAGCCGATAACGTTAAAGAAAAGGTGTGCAAGGGCTGCACGTTTTGCATCCTTCTTTGTGCCGAGGCAGGAAAGCATAGCGGTAACGCAGGTACCGATTGCTGTACCCATAACGATAGGGATTGCCGCACCGATGGGAACCAAGCTTCCGCCGAGAACTACTGCCTGCAAGATACCTACAGCAGCCGAGCTCGACTGGATAATTGCGGTCAAAACTGCACCGACAAGAAGACCGAGCAACGGATTTTTAAACATAATAAAGAGCTGCTGGAATGCCTCGCTATCCTTTAATCCGTCGAATGCACCGCTCATAATTTCCATACCGAACATGAGGGTTGCAAAGCCGAGGAGAATAGCACCGGTATCCTTTGTCTTCTGCTTTTTGCAGAACATGTAATAGATGATACCGATAACGGCTAAAATTGGGGTAAAGGAGGTCGGCTGCAACATTTTGATAAGGAAACTTTCGCCTGAAATACCGCTGAGCGAAAGAACCCAACCGGTAACAGTTGTACCGATGTTTGCGCCGATGATAACGTTAATTGCCTGTTTGAGTGTCATCAGCGAGGAGTTTACGAATCCGACTACCATAACGGTAGTAGCCGATGAGCTCTGAATAATACAGGTTACGCCGAGGCCGGTGAAAAATCCGGCAAATTTGTTTGTAGTAATTTTACTAAGCAGGGTACGAAGACTGTTTCCTGCGCGTCGTTCGAGGCCGTCGCCCATTATATTCATACCAAAGAGGAAAAGGCAAAGACCACCGAGCATTTCGAGTACGTCAAAAATGTTCATTTAATCACCTTCATTTTTTTCGATTTACTAATGTACTAACTATCAATCTATATATAAAAATCTATACTTAAAACGGGCGTTTACAGCCCCTTGTTTTTGGTGTGTCAAAAAAATTTCCCAAACTCACCCATTATGCTTATTTTATATTATAAAAAGTCAAATTTCAATACCCCTTATCAATTTTGGCATTTTACATTAAAACTTTCAAAATCGACATAAAAAATAGAGCGAACAAATACAAAAAACGCCCCTTCATTCAAATTGAATGGAGGGCGTTTTACATACGCATATCGTTTTTTATTTCAGGGTCGGAAACAGTTTTTTATTCCTGTTTTTGATGTCAAATAGACTGTTGTATTGCAGTTGCTCGTATTTCAGTATCCATTCCTTTTCCTTTTTAGATGCCTGGTCAAAGGGTAAATAGCAGCCCGATTCTAACGAATAAAATCCTTGTACGTTGATGGACGGGATTTTTTCTTCAAGCTCGCGTAGGAATTGATTATACGGCGGTAGAGGAAGACCAGCAACGTCATACACGTATGATGACAAATAGTTCAGACTGGTGCATTCGACTTGTTTTTCTTCAATGTCATAGTTAGCCCAAATAAAAAATGGCACCTTATATCTATTCTGCCTGTCCTCTAATTGCGTAGCACCTTTTTTATTCGCTATATTGTCATAGAAATCGTCTTCTAATATCGGCTGATGGTCGCCAAAAAATACAATTACGACCTCTTCATCCACGCTCTCAAAGTAGGAAACAAGGTGTTCAACTGCCTTGTCAGTTTCGTGTATCAGGGATAGATACTGTTCTGCCTTGGGATAATCATTATCATATCCGACCAACGAAATTGATTTATTAAAATCATCCTTACTATACGTGTAGTCACTGTGATTTTGCATGGTTACGCCGAAAAGAAATAGCGGATTATTTTTATTTTTTTCATACGTATCAATTACCGTGTCAAACATTTCTTTATCGCTGATATATTCTCTGATATAGTCCTTTTGCGGAAAATCATTGATAAACATTGTCTTATCAAATCCAAGGTGAGAATAGGCGCTCGGACGATTCCAACCGCTTGCTAAATACGGGTGCATGGCGATGCATTGATAGTCGTAATTGGATTTGAGATATGAAACCATCGAATATGTTGACGAATGAATATATTGCTGATACGGAACGATATTCGGTAACATCCAGGACATAGAATTGCCTGTTAAAAATTCATATTCTGAATTTGCGGTTGTGCCGCCACTGATGGAGGTTAAAGTATAGCCCGAAACGGTGTTTTCTTTTAATGACGAAATGAATGGCGTTACCTCTTTATTTGTTTGTATATCGCCCAATATGCTTAAATCTGAAAACGCCTCGTCCATAATTACAATGATATGCGGCTTTTTATCAGTTTCGTCGGCATTGTTAGAGTATTTGTCGGCTGTTTTATTAATGTTTTCCACGCTGTAGCCGTCGGGTTTATCTACGCTTATTACCTTAAAGTTGGCTGCAAAATCCAATATATATCCGTTAATTATCGCACCATGATTTCGCCAAGTATATATTTTTAGAGTGGAGGCATAACCGGAAATAGATACAATTCCGATGATACAACACACGGCTAAAATTATACGTCTTTTTGCAGGAAGGCGATACTTCGTCTTTAAAAATTTAATAAACAAAAAGATAATTAGTGCAAGCCATATACCCAATCCGACGAGTATACGACCAGGAATGGGAAACAGGTTAAAGTTGTTTAACACGTTCATCGCCGTACCGGCAGAGAATATATCAACCGGCTCAAACAGACGTCTGCTAAAGCTGTAAATATACACGTTTATAGTGGATATAAGCATGTATATACCTGTTCCGATTGCTATGGATGTTTTTATCCATCCTGTTAGGCAGTAAAAGGCGAGAATAGTAATGAAAACAATCAACGTGCCCCAAAAGAATTTAAAATATCCCATGGAAAATATGCGTATATCCAGCATTACTTGGGCAAGCATAACGGTTGCAATAGAAACAATTACACAGGATATTAGAATTCTTATAAAAGGTTTTGCAATAAAAGGGGAGAGCGGCTTTTTTAACTGCTGAATTACGCAATATAAGAAAAATAGCCCACACAAGGATAAGCATACGGCGGCTATGGCGGTAATTATGCCGGAAGGAATGCTTATAATGGAAGAAATCAACTGAATTTTTGCCGAGCCCTTCCAGCGATTGTAAAAGCAGAAGCCAAAATAAGCAGTGAAAAGTAAAGAAAAGTAAAAGTCAGGGTCGCGAAAAAATTTAGAGAAAATGTCTATTGTTTTCAGCGGCTTTTTCCAAAAAATCAGCGAGCTGCCAACAACGCAAAGCAGAGCACTAATAACAATACCGTATATCGAAGGAAGAGTAATAAGCATTAAAAAGGAAATGTAAGAAATGATGGCCAATAATGTGAGCATAATGCTTTCTCCTTAGCTGATAATGATTTCGTTTAACAATTTAATATACCATAAAATAGCGTCAAATGCAACACAAAGCAAACCGATACCCCTTGCTATTTGTACCATTTTATTTATGTATTAAAAAGGAATGTAAAAAAATATTGAAAAAAATAATCAGAACGGATTATGATATATTCAAGGCAATGACAAAAGGAGCTTGTAAAAAAATGCAAAAATCAGAGATTACCGTTTGCCACGAATATACAGAAACCCCCGAGGTAAAAAGTATGGTTACTCATATTCACGAAACGAACGAGCTCTATTTGTTTATTTCGGGTAACGCAAAATGTTACATTGAGGGTGCCGTATACCCTCTGCATCCGGGCGACGTTATGGTTATGAAAAGGGCGGAAGCACATAGCATTTTAATCAGCTCGTATACACCATACGAATACATTTCGGTTCATTTTGCCGACGGGGATGTGTTCGGCGGGGATGAGATACTGAACTTTATCCACATCCGACCGCTCGGAAGGAACAATCTTTATCCCAACTCGGAATTTGAGCAAAAAAACTGGTGCGATTATTTTAAAAAGCTTCGCTCGGCAGAGAATGAAACCCAAAGGAAAATATATCTTTCGGTGCTATTATTGGAGCTGGGACAAAGCTATGCTCAAATTGATGAGGTGACACCTTCTGCGACCGACGGCGTCGGCGAAATGATCGGCTACGTAAACTCGCATTTGACGGAGGACATCAATCTCGATACCCTTTGCGCCCGATTTTATATCAGCAAGGCGCAGCTTAATCGCAAATTCCGTCAAATGACCGGTTCAACCGTGTGGCAGTACATTTTGGCAAAGCGTCTGCTACTCGCAAAGGAGCTGCTTCAAAAAGGGGAAAGACCGACCGACGTGTTTACCAAATGCGGATTTAAGGATTATTGTTCATTTTTCCGTGCGTTTAAGGCATGATTCGACGTTAGCCCAAAGGAGATAAACTAGTCACTATGAGCTTTTTTGAACGATATATAAATAATAACGAGGTGCTTTTATGATTGTAACAGAAAGACTAATTTTGCGCGCGTTTGAGGAAGGGGACTATCCCGATGTTTTTGAATATCAGCACGAGCCGCTGGTAAATTGTTTTGCCTCGATGAAGCTTAACACCTTGGACGAGGCAAAAAATGAAACCGCGAAAAAGATGAAGGACAGCGAATTTACCTTTGCCATTGTGCTCAGAGAAAGTGGCAAGGTTATCGGCGAAATTTTTGCTCATCCCGAGGGGGATGAATCCGACGAAAGCAAGGACACCTTCAGCCCCTGCTGGATGCTTAATAAGGATTATCACGGAAAGGGATACGGCTACGAGGCGGCAAAGGCATTCGTCGATTACCTCTTTACCGAAAAGGGAGCCAGACGAATTTACGCATTCACCGAGGATTACAATATCGCCAGTCAGCGCGTGTGCGAAAAGCTCGGTATGCGCCGTGAGGGACTGTTCAAGGAGTTTATTTCCTTTGTCAAGGATGCCGACGGCAACCCGATTTACGAAAACACCTATCAGTACGCCATACTCAAAAAGGAATGGGAATCAAATCGGTAATCCGATAATCTACACAAAAAAACAACGGCTTGAAAGCAACCGCTTCCAAGCCGTTTAATTGTGCCTTTAGGTCAAATAAACCCCCGGCTATGCCGGGGGATAAAATATCTTTAGATATAAGTAAAAAATAAGACCTCCCATGTATAATGGTGATGAAGGTTTGCCGACCGCATCACAATACAAGGGAGGAATATCCAAGAAATGGACAAGAATAGTTTAGCACATACAACACGGGAATGCAAATATCACATAGTTTTTGCACCGAAATTTCGCAGGCAAGTAATATATGGCAGAATACGTGCAGATATTGGAAAAATATTACGCGAATTATGTGAAAGAAAAGGTATAGAAATTATCGAAGCAG
>JAFOCH010000078.1 GCA_017381395.1 Clostridia bacterium | reverse complement strand
TCAACTACACCTGCAACGATATTTGTTCCTCCGAGATCAATTCCTATATAGTACATTTTTTATTCCTCCAAATGTTTTTTTAATAATTAAATATGTCGTCCTGGACGGGTGTGTCATCCATTCCGTCGTCCATTCCAAGTCGTTTCAAAAGTTCCTTTGCTGCATTGAAACCCATCTTTTTCTGACGGTTGTTCATTGCCGCAACCTCTAAAATAATGGCAAGATTTCGACCAGGTCGAACAGGTACAGTTACCTGCGGTACCTTTAATCCAAGAATTTCGGTTTCTTCACTTTCGAGTCCCATTCGGTCATAAACCTTTTCCTGATCCCATACTTCGAGATTGATTACCATATCAATCTTTTCCGACGGCTTAACGGCACCCATACCGAAAATGCGTCGAGCATTGATAATACCTATTCCGCGAAGTTCGATAAAGTGACGAATATTTTCGGGCGGGGTTCCGACCAGCGTTTTATTCGAAACACGGCGAATTTCAACCGCGTCATCAGCAATAAGACGATGACCTCGCTTTATCAGTTCGATGGCCGTCTCACTCTTACCTACTCCGCTTTCACCAATAATGAGCATACCTTCGCCATAAACCTCGACCAAAACGCCGTGTCGGGTAATTCGTGGAGCAAGCTCGATATTAAGAAATGCGATGAGAGCAGCCATAAAGCTGGACGTACCTTCACTCGTGCGTAAGATGGGTACCCCATACTTTTTAGCCAATTCGACGGTATGATCGTCAACGTCGAGTCCGCGAGTTATTACTACTGCGGGCGGCTTTTGACCGAGTAGGCGTTCGACTCGTGTTTGGCGGTCGATAAAGGTTTCTAAAAAGCTGTCTTCATTCTTTCCAATAATTTGTATGCGCTCTTTATCAAAATAATCATAAAATCCGCTGAGCTGCAATCCGGGTCGATTCAAGTCGGCGGATGAAACGCTTATTTCATCAATATTTTCGGGTACAAATACCTCCTCGAGCGAGAATTCTTTGATAACTCGTTTGAGAGGAACGGAAAAATTCTGAGCCATTTTATTTAACACCTCGATATTATTTATCCTTTATAATTATAACAAAACATAATTACGTAACTATTATACTACATACGAACGAAAAAGTAAAATATTTTTATGATCTTTATTCATATTTTCTCAATGTTTGACAAAAAGTATGAAAATGTGTATAATTCTACTTGAAATCTCACACAACGGAGTGTTGAATTTGAAACTAAAAGTTGGTTTATTAAACGATTCTTTTCCGCCTACAATTGATGGTGTCGCCGCCGCGACAAAGGCGTATGCTGATAATATACATAACAAACTCGGAGAAGCTGTTGTCATCGTACCGAAGTATCCTCACGTAATAGATGACTATGATTACAAGGTGTATCGTTACCACTCGGTACCAAGTGACAAAATGATTGGCTATCGAGCAGGAAATCCCTTTTCACCAAAGATAGTGCACGAAATCAGGGACGAAAAATTAGACATTTTGCACGTTCATTGTCCCTTTGCCTCGGGCGCAATGGCAAGAGTCCTCTGTGCGGCAAAAAGATGCCGTGTGCCAAAGGTTTTTACATACCATACAAAGTTCAATACTGACATTAAAACTCGCGTTAAATTCAAACAAATTCAGCGAATCGCCCACCGATTTGTCCTCAGTAACATAAATCACATGGATGAAGTTTGGGTCGTTTCGGAAAAGACGGCGGAGGACCTGCGCGAATTCGGATACAAAGGCGAATACCGAGTCATGCGTAACGGCACAGACTTTAAAAAAGGCAAGGCAGATGCCGAGCAAATAAGTGAAATCGACCGCGTTTTTCGCTTGCAGCCGGATGAAACAGTTTTTATCTTTGTCGGCAGAATGATGTGGTACAAAAATATAAAGATTATACTCGACTCCTTAAAAATTGTTAAGGATAGCGGACATAAATTTCGCATGTTTTTTATCGGCGACGGACGCGACAGAGGCGCTATCGAAAAGCATGCCGAGTTATGCGGCTTAAAGAAAGAAGCGATTTTCTTAGGCGAAATTTGCGACAGAGAAAAGCTTCGCGCCTTTTATAGCCGCTCCGACCTTCTCATCTTTCCCTCAACCTACGACACCTGCGGTCTGGTCGTTATGGAAGCTGCTGCGTGCGACTGTGCCAGCTTATTGGTAAGAGATAGTTGCGCCGCAGAAACAATTACAGAAAACGTGGACGGCTATTTATGTGAAGAAAATGCCGAGTCCTGTGCCGAAGCAATTATATCCGCCATAAGCGACCCCGAAAAGCTAAAACAAACTGGAAAAAACGCCGCAGAAACGGTTTATTACCCCTGGGACAAGGCAGTTGAAGCCGCATATAAACGATACGAAGAAATACTGAACGATCCAAAATGGCGTAAAAAAAGATAATTAACGCAATATAAAAAGCACCTGCTGTTGCAGGTGCTTTTTGTTATTGTTTTCGTGCTATAGCGTATTCGTCGTCAAGTCGGAAATACGGACAACTGTAATTTGAGGACGATAAAAACCGTGCATATTCATCCTCGTCAAATGACATTTCACAGCAGTAACTTTCGGTTTCTTCATCATACACGTAATATACGCATTCCTCACAATTTGTTTTCATCGGCTTATTCCCTTTCGATAAGAAGATATGCTCCTGCAGATGTGTCACTTGTCGCATTGTACTCGTTATATGAACAGAAGCAATATATATAACTGTTTTCGACCAGATTGAGCGAAACCGCCTCGTCCATTTGTATCGTGCAATCGGGATTATTCGACTCGTAAAGATAGCGGAGTCCGTTTACAAACGGCTCTTCGAGGACGTAGATAAACCATTCTAGTTTTTCATCCGCTTTTAGCGAGGTTTTTACAATCTTGAAATTGTATGACGCCGTTTGATTTATCTTAAATTCATAAAATTTATTATATTCGCATTCAGTAAGGTCGCCCAGCCATGCGGTATCAATACTATCTTCTGACTTTTCGCTAACTGAATTTTGAGGATAGAGATCGGAATATGTCTTTTCAGTATGAGGTGCTGTTTCGCCTTCGGTCGTGCAGGCGGTAAGCATAAGCAATGCTGCAACCATCATTACGGCAATATAACATCTTTTCATAACGCACCTCCTTATAGTTTCTACCCTTACTTTATACCAAACATATTGTCATGTCAAGTCGGTTTAAAACACCATTTTTTATGGCAAAAAAAAAATTAAAAAAATTCAAAATAAATGTTGACATGAAACGACATCTGTGGTATATTATTGCTTGCGCGGTTGTGCTGGTGTAGCTCAGTTGGTAGAGCAGCTGATTTGTAATCAGCAGGTCG
>JAFOCH010000077.1 GCA_017381395.1 Clostridia bacterium | reverse complement strand
GAACAGCTCGATCAATATGTGATCGGTCAAAACGATGCGAAGATTGCGCTTTCGGTTGCCGTCTATAATCACTATAAGCGTACCTGTTTTGCTCCTCACGACCCCGAGGTCGAGATAAATAAGAGTAATATTCTCATGCTTGGACCTACCGGCGTGGGAAAGACCTTGCTTGCTCAAATATTGGCAAAAACGCTTGACGTACCCTTTGCAATCACCGATGCAACCACCCTTACCGAAGCAGGTTATGTAGGTGAGGATGTCGAGAATATTTTACTTCGTCTTATTCAGGCGGCCGATTATGATATCGAACGCGCCGAAAGAGGAATTATTTATATCGACGAAATTGATAAGATTGCCAGAAAATCTGAAAATCCGTCAATCACTCGCGACGTAAGCGGCGAGGGCGTTCAGCAGGCACTTTTAAAAATTCTCGAAGGTACCGTTGCAAACGTACCGCCACAGGGTGGACGTAAGCATCCACAGCAGGAGTTTATTCAGATAAACACACAGAATATACTCTTTATCTGCGCAGGTGCATTCGATGGAATCGAGAAACAGATTGAAAAAAGAATTGGCGGCTCGGGAATGGGCTTTGGCTCCGAAATTAAGGAAAAGTCAAAGATGGAACCAGCCGAGCTGATTAAATCCGTAATTCATCAGGATTTGGTTAAATTCGGACTTATACCCGAATTGGTGGGCAGATTGCCCGTCGTAACCGCACTTGAACCACTTGATAAGGATTCTCTGCTTAAAATTATGACCGAACCGAAAAACTCGGTTGTAAAGCAGTATCAGTCATTGTTCGCAATGGACGGAGCGCAACTCGAATTTGAAAAGGAAGCTCTCGAAAAAATCGCGGATAAAACGATCGAGAGAAAGACGGGAGCGAGAGGCTTGCGTTCAATATTTGAAGGCGTATTGACAAAGATTATGTATGATTTGCCGAGTGATTCTACCGTCGAAAAGGTTACGATTACTGCCGAAACAGTTGACGGCGGCGAACCGAAAATCGCATACGACCCGAATCGTAAGCAGGTAAGATTAACCCTCCCCGAAAAGAAAAAATCAACAATAGCATAATGAATTTATAAACACCGACCGAAACCCTAATTTCAGTCGGTGTTTTGATAATTATTATATTCCGTCTTTTTTGCGGCAAAACCTTGAAATTTTGGCTAGAAAAGGGTATCATAAAGTATTGAGGAGATGTGACTATGGATATACGTGTTGGAGATATTCTCGAAATGAAAAAAACTCATCCCTGCGGCGCAAAGCAGTTTAACGTTTTGCGTATTGGTGCCGATTTTAAAATCAAGTGTGTCGGCTGTGGGCACGAGGTTATGGTCACTCGCCAAAAGTGCGAAAAAAATATTAAAAAAGTTATCAGAAACGAAGAATAAAAAGGGGAAAATTCCGTGTTTGACAAGTTAAAGGATGTCGAAGCAAAATATAACGAAATATCAGAACGACTTACCGACCCTGCAGTTGTAACCGACCAGGAAATGTATAAGAAACTTATGCGTGAACATAAGCAGCTTACACCTATCGTAGATAAGTTACATGAATACGAGGCGGCAAAAGCTGATTATGACGAAGCAAAAGGATTGCTTGACGAGGGTGGTCTTGACAAGGATTTTAAGGAAATGGTCGAGGAACAAATGCTTTCGTCAAAGAGTGAGGTTGATCGAATTTCCGAGGAGATAAAAATCCTTCTTTTACCCCGTGACCCGAATGATGATAAGAACGTAATTATTGAAATTCGCGGTGGTGCAGGCGGCGAGGAAGCGGCTCTCTTTGCGGCAACACTTATGCGTATGTATTCGATGTACGCCGAATCAAAGGGATGGAAAACCGAGATCGTTAACGAAAATGCAACCGAGCTCGGCGGATATAAAGAGGTCAGCTTCATGATTGAAGGTGACGGAGCGTATTCACGACTTAAATTCGAGTCGGGTGTTCATCGTGTTCAGCGCGTTCCCGATACCGAGTCGCAAGGTCGAATTCATACTTCGACAGTAACCGTCGCAGTTTTACCTGAGGTTGATGACGTCGAAATCGAGATAAATATGGCCGATCTGCAGATTGACACCTATCGTGCGTCGGGTGCAGGCGGTCAGCACGTTAATAAGACTGAATCGGCTATTCGAATTACTCATTTGCCGACCGGTTTGGTTGTCGAATGCCAGGACGAGAGAAGTCAGCACAAAAACAAGGATAAGGCGATGAAAGTTCTTCGTTCACGATTGTATGAACAGGCACAAAAGGAACAAACCGACAAAATTGCATCTGAAAGAAAGTCACAGGTTGGAACGGGTGACCGAAGCGAACGAATCCGTACCTATAATTATCCGCAGGGTAGAGTAAGTGAGCATCGAATTGGGCTTACCATTTACCACCTCGAACAGACGCTTAACGGCGACCTTGACGAGATAATCGATGCACTCATTACCGCCGACCAGGCGGAAAAGCTAAAAGCAGAGGCAAATTAAATCAATGAATACTAAACAGATTAGGATTATGTCAACTGATGATAATCCAATTGGATTAAAAGAGGTTGCAGAAATTTTAAATAACGGCGGTATCGTCGGAATCCCTACCGAAACGGTTTATGGACTGGCGGCAAATGCTTATGACGAGTCGGCTGTTGCAAAAATTTTTGAGGCGAAGGGAAGACCGCAGGATAACCCTCTGATAGTTCATATCGCCGATATGAGCGAACTTGATGTTATCGTCGACGAAATTCCCGAATCGGCAAAAAAACTTGCAACTGCATTTTGGCCGGGACCGCTTACAATGGTGCTGAAAAGGACCGAAAAAATACCTGCTTCGGTTTCGGCAGGGCTTGACACAGTAGCGGTTAGAATGCCTTCAAATGAGGTAGCGAGAGCGATTATCGAGGTTTCGGGATTGCCACTTGCGGCACCGTCGGCGAATATTTCAGGACGGCCTAGCCCCACTACTGCACAGCACGTAATCGACGACCTCGGCGGAAAAATCGATGCAGTAGTTGTATCGGACGATTGCTCGGTTGGAGTCGAGTCAACTGTAATTTCACTCGTCGATGGTAAAAATCGACTTTTACGTCCGGGCGGTATCACTCACGAGCAGCTCGAAAGTGTTATCGGGGCGGTTGAAATTGACTCATCGGTTTTATCAAGTGAGCTTAGTGCAAAAGTTTCATCCCCGGGAATGAAATATAAGCACTATTCGCCAAAAACAAAGGTAATCATTATTGAGGCAGATACCGATTCTTTTTGCGATTATGTAAACCAACAAGATGAAAAATGTGCGGCAATGTGTTTTAGCGAAGAAGCCGAGCGTATAAATAAAAAAACAGTAATTTATGGTCAAATGAGCAACGATATGTCACAAGCAAGGGAGCTTTTTGACGCTTTACGAGAGGTTGATACCCTTGATGTAGACGTTGTTTATGCTCATTCGCCTAAAAAGAGCGGAGTGGGACTCGCAGTATATAACCGCTTACTTAGAGCGGCGGCTTTCGAGGTGATTAAGCTTTGAGTTTTGTAATTGGAATTACCGGTCAAACCGGTGCAGGAAAGGGCACCGCGGCCAAATTTTTGGCTAAAAATAACATGGCATATATTGATTGTGATTTGGTTGCACGCGACGTTGTAGAGGTTGGAAGTAAAACTCTCGATAAGCTGTGTGATGCCTTTTCCAATTCCATACTCAATGCTGATGGCACGCTGAACCGTCCCGAACTTGCAAAAACTGCCTTTTCGTCACCACAATCAGTCCGTTTGCTTAATTCGATCACCCATCCTGCGATTATTGATAAAATCAACGAAATGATCAACGAAATGGATAAAAATGGCGAAAAATATATCGTTCTTGACGCACCGACCTTGATCGAAAGTGGTGCGGCAGGAATTTGTGATGTAATCATCACGGTGGTAGCCGATGAGGATGTTCGTCTTTCTCGCATAATGGAGAGGGACAATATTGATTGTGATGCGGCACAAAGGCGTATGTCCGCCCAGCCAAAGCCTGATTTTTACATTGAAAACAGCGATTATACTGTTTATAATAATGGTGATATTGAATCGTTAACCGAACAAATTAGTCGTATTTATGGTGATATTTTAAGGAATTATACTTCATGAAATTCTTTTTTAAATTTATAATAATACTTATATTGCTGATAACCCTTTTCGCAGGAGCGTTTTATGGTGCACATCAGCTTTATCCGCAAAAATATAGCGAATACGTTGAGCAATATTGTGAGCAATATGATGTCCCGATTGACCTCGCTTATGCGGTAATAAAATGCGAAAGTGGATTTGATCCTAATGCGAAATCGGAAATTGGAGCCATCGGGCTTATGCAAATCACTCCCGAAACGTTTGATTGGATTTTAACAAAAATCGATGATAAAAATAACGAGATGTCCGATTTATACGACTCAAAAACGAATATTAGGGCAGGAATTTATCTTTTAAAGCTCAATTTAACCGATTTTGAATCTACCGAATTTGCTCTGGCTGCATATCACGCTGGCCGTGCAAAGACGCAGAGCTGGATTGACGAGGGAATAAAATCGGAGGACATACCTTACAGCGACACAAATGCGTATATAAAACGCGTTATGATAACATCAAAAATTTATAATCTACTTTATCAATAAAAAAGAAAGGAAATGATATTATGTCAGAAAAAACTCAGGGCGAAATTCTCATGGAAAAATTAACCTTCAAGCGCGATAACGGATACAAGGATGAAAAGATAGTAGCCGAAGCAGAGCTCTTTTGCGAAGGATACAAGTGCTTTCTCGATTTAGGAAAGACCGAACGCGAAGCGGCTGATTTTGCTATTACCGCCGCTATAGAAAAGGGATTTAAGCCCTTTGATAGAAATGCAAAGTATAATCCCGGAGATAAGGTTTACCTCAATAACAGAGGCAAGTCGGTTATACTTGCAATCTTCGGCAATCAGCCGGTTGAAAGTGGCGTTCGCGTAGCCGCATCGCATATTGATTCACCGCGCATCGATTTAAAGCCCAATCCGATTTATGAAGATTGTGAAATGGCCCTTTTCAAGACACATTACTACGGTGGAGTTAAGAAATATCAGTGGACTGCAATTCCGCTTGCACTTCACGGCGTTGTAATCCGCGCCGACGGAACAATGATTTCGATTGTAATTGGCGAGGATGAGAGTGACCCTTGCTTTGTTATTACCGACCTTTTGCCGCATCTTGCCGCCGAGCAGTATAAGCGTACTCTGGGCGAGGCAATTCGTGGTGAGGACATGAACGTTCTTATCGGCAGCTATCCCTTTAAGGATGACAAGGTAAGCGAAGCAGTAAAGCTCAATATCCTCAATATTATTTACGAAAAGTACGGCATTGTTGAGGCGGATTTCATTTCTGCTGAGCTTGAGCTTGTACCCGCGTTTAAGGCGAGAGATATCGGCTTTGACCGTTCGCTCATTGGCTCGTATGGACACGATGACCGCGTTTGTGCATATCCGTCGCTTATGGCAATTCTTAATGCTAACGGAATCCCCGAACACACAGTTATCACCGTTCTCGCTGATAAGGAAGAAATCGGTTCAATGGGCAATACAGGTCTTGAATCGGCATTTCTCAAATATTTTGTTTGCGATTTGGCTAATATTCAGGGTGGCGACGGCTTTACCGCTTTGGCAAACAGCGAATGCTTGTCGGCCGACGTAAATGCCGCTTTTGACCCCAACTATCCCGACGTCCTCGATCGTAGAAACGCCGCTATGATAAATCACGGAGCCGCTTTCACAAAGTATACCGGTTCGAGAGGAAAGAGCGGCACAAGCGATGCTTCGGCTGAATTTGTCGGCAAAATGAGACGCCTGATGGATGCTAATAACGTTAAGTGGCAGATGGGCGAGCTTGGAAAGGTTGACCTAGGCGGCGGCGGTACAGTTGCTATGTATATTGCTAATTTGGGTATGGATGTTATTGATATCGGTGTACCCGTTCTTTCGATGCACGCACCCTTTGAAGTGGTGTCAAAATTTGACGTTTATATGGTTTATAAGGCCATTGAAGCTTTTTTCAAAAGCTGAGTAATTTTACTTGATTTTTATGCCGGTTTGTGTTATTATCTATTTTGTAACAAGCCGGTGTGATGGAATTGGCAGACGTAGTGGACTCAAAATCCACCGCCAGCGATGGCGTGCCGGTTCGAGTCCGGCCACCGGCACCAAATTAAAAAATCCGTTCTCGTGAGAGAGCGGTTTTTTTGTTTGTATTATTTATTATTTGTTAAACGAGAACGGATTTTCAAATGAATAATGAAGAATGAAGTCGCT
>JAFOCH010000076.1 GCA_017381395.1 Clostridia bacterium | reverse complement strand
TGGGCAACAAGCTCAGCATTATGAAAGCGCAGGTCGAAACCGCCCTCACCCATCCCGAAATTGCCGCTGACTTTAAGGAATATATCAAAAAGCTGGCCCAAACCCTTTGATAAAGGATGATAAAAAAACCTGCCGTCGATATGATATGGCAGGTTTTTTACATTTTATGACAATTTCTCGCTTTGCTATTGAAAGTTTTTTTCGCATATATTATACTTATATCAACCATACAGAAAGGAGCAGGGTAAATCCTGTTTAGGTGATTATTATGTTTTGTAAAAATTGCGGTGCACAGCTTGCCGACGAAGCAAAATTCTGCGGCTCTTGCGGAAACGTCGTTGAAGCGGCTCCCGTCGTTGAGGCAACCCCCGTCGTTGACGAGGCTCCCGTGGTTGACGAGGCTCCCGTGGTTGAAGCGGCTCCTGTCGTTGAAGCCGCTCCCGTTGTTGACGAGGCTCCCGTTGTTGAAGCAGTTCCTGTCGTTAACGCGGCTACATACAATACAAATTTTGCTCAGCCCGACTTTAACCAACCGGCAAAAAAGAAAAAATGGCTGCCCATTATCATTACAATCGGTGCCGTTTTGGCAATACTCGGTGCAATTGTAGCCATTTTCTTTGACCAGGTTTCCGGCTTTGTTATCAAAACCTTTGGTAGCGACGACCAGTATTTCAAATACGTCGAGATGAAGGAATTTAAAAAAACGACAAACGATGTTGCCGAGGTATATGGTAAATTCACCAACCCCTCTAACAAAACGGAAGAGGGTGCCGCTGAAGCCACCACCAAGCTCAATATCGACAAGGAAATTCTCGATTCGTTAAATATGCTTGTTGGCGAGGACGTCGACATCTCTTTCCTCAACAATATCGAGCTTAAATTCAACACCAACGCAAAGGACAACGCCATAAAGAGTGACCTCGCACTCGAAATCTCGGGTAAAAAGATTGTCGATTTCACCACCCTTGCCGACATGAATAAGCAGGAACTTTTTGTAGCCCTGCTTTCCCTCAGCGACAATTATTTAAAAATCACTCCCGACGATACGTCAAATTCGCTTTCGGCCGCTATGTCAAAGGACGTAATGGAAGCACTTCCGTCGGATGACGAATTAGAGGACCTGCTCAACAAGTATCTGAAAATCGCCATCGACAATATGGACAGGGTCGAAAAGTCCACCAAAACCATCGAGGTTGACGGCATCAGCCAAAAGGTTACAGTACTTGAATTCACCCTCGACAGCCAAACGGTTATGAACATCTCAAAGGACGTCCTCAAGGAAGCAAAAACCGATTCAACCATCAAAAAGACTCTCGGCAAGGTCGAAAAGATTGCAAAGGAACAGGGCGTCATCGCCGAGGACGAAAACCTTTATACCTCGTATAAGGAAGGCATCGACGAGCTTCTTAACGACCTGAACAAAGAAGAGTTTGAAAACGAGGAAATCCTCACCATAACCGACTACGTTAACTCATCGCACGAAATTATCGGCCGCTCAATCAAAATGGGCGACTACGATCTTCTCTCGTACATCACCGCAAAGGACGGCGACAAATTCGCTACCAAAATCAAGTGCCAGAACATAATTGTCAAGGGTAGCGGCACCGAAAAGAATGACGTTGTCAACGGAGAATACACCCTCTCTATGGACGAAGAAGAATATCTCACACTCAAGGTGACCGATTATAACAAGGGCGACATTGACGACGGAATTGTCAGCGGCAAGTTCCTTCTCACCCCGTCCAGTGCACTCCTTAACCAAATGGTTGGCTCGAGCTTGATGGACATCGGTATCGAGATGGAGATTAAGACCACCGAGGATAACGGTATGCTCAACCTTAACATCGTTAGCAAGGGTAAAACTCTCGTTGGCCTCGAAACAAATGCAAAGAAAACAAAGGCAACAAAGATCGAGCTTCCCGACAGTTCAAAGGTTTATACCGCCGACCAGATTATCGAATGGGCAAGCGAATTTGACCTTACAAAGATTACTACCGCACTGCGTGATGCAGGTGTTGACTCTGACCTCGTTGACATGCTCGACTATTACTTCATCTATATGGCCGACAGCAGCTCGGGTTACGACGATAGCTGGCAGGAAGGCGACTCTGTTTACGACGATGACGAATGGTCGGAAGATAATTGGCCGGACGATGACGACTACGAATATGACTTCTACGTCGACGACCAAGCAAGTTTAAACGACGCCGATGAAAACGAAGGTCCTTTGGACATCTTCTAATAGGTTGTCCCCTTCGACGTCAAAAAAAATATAACCCTTTATCAAAAAAATGCACGGCGCTGATTACAAGTAATCGGCGCCACGCCTTTATATACGGAGATTTTTTATGAACATCGAGATAAAAGCAATTCGTAAAAGCTTTGGCTCAAAAAAGGTGCTTCGCGACGTCAACCTTTCTGTCACGTCGGGCAAATGTATTGGCATCCTCGGCAGTAACGGCAGCGGAAAATCCACCCTGCTCTCCATTCTGGCAGGGGTGCAATCGGCCGATGGCGGCGAATTCTTATACGACGGAAAGGACCTTTTCAAATACGAAAAACAGCGAGCATTGCTCGTCGGCTACGTCCCTCAGGGGACCCCGCTCATCGAGGAGCTGACGGCAAAGGATAACCTTTCCCTCTGGTACTCGCGGGAGGAAATGCAAAAGGAGCTGGACGGCGGCATACTAAAAATGCTCGGCATCGGCGACTTTTTAACCACCCGAGTATCAAAAATGTCGGGCGGAATGAAAAAACGACTGGCAATCGGCTGCGCGATAGCAAAGCATCCGCCCATATTAATCCTCGACGAGCCGATGGCGGCACTCGACATCGCGTGTAAGCAAAGCATTTCGGAATACGTCAAGCGGCACAAAGAGCAGGGCGGCATCGTCCTCATTGCCACCCACGACCTTATCGAAATGGAGCTGTGCGACGAGCAGTATATTATCAAAAACGGTGTGCTAAACCGCTTTGATTACACCGGCAACCTCGACGAATTGGTAAAGAGCTTGTAATATGAAACGATACTTTTATTTACAACTAAAACGCGGGTTAAGGGTATTCCCCTTTATCCTATTGACCGCGCTGATAATCCTCACAAGCGTAGTTACCGTCTTTCTGGCGGTCCAGAGCAGAATGCAAAACGGCGAAGAGAATCAGCGGTTTAAAATCGCGATAACAGGCGACCTCGATGACAAATACTCGCGACTCGGTTTGGCCGTGTTACAGAATTTTGACGACACGCGATTTGCCATCGACCTTACCGAAATGACCGCCGACGAAGCCGAGTCCCAGCTCAAAAAGGGTATGATTTCCGCTTACGTTATCCTGCCTGAAAACTTTATTGAACGCGCTCTTTCGGGCGATGTCGACAGGGTGACCTACGTCACCTCGGCAGGCGGCCAGAACGTAGTCAGCATGTTTAAAAACGAGTTTACCGCCCTCATTACCGATATGATCGTCCACTCGGAAAAAGGCACCTACGCCATATATTCGGCGGTAAAGGAAAGCGGACTTTCGGGCGCGGGAAAACACATGGACGAACTATGCATGGAATACGTTGACCTCATTTTTTCGCGGTCAAAGGTAATGACGGTCGAGCAGCTCGGCATCTCGCAAGGGGTGTCCACCGCCGAATACTATGTATGCGGACTGACCGTCTTTTTACTCATGCTGCTGGGCATAACATTTGTCACGGTGTGCGTCAGGTCCGACCTTTCGTTAAACCGCCTACTCGTGTCAAAGGGGTCCTCAGCCCTCGCCCAGACAACCTGCGAATTTGCCGCGCATTATATCATTTTATCCCTGCTGATTGCCGTAATGTCGGCGGTCGGCTCGGTAGCCCTCGCGATTATGGGAAAGGGTGATTTGCTCCTGACGAATTTCACCGACCTTTTACCCCTTTTCGCCCGAATTTTCGTCATCCTGTTAATGATTTCGGGATTTAATACACTGATGTTTGAGCTGTCGGGTAACATGGTCAGCGCGGTGCTGTTTCACTTTTTCGCAAGTATTGGACTGTGCTACATTTCGGGCTGTTTTTACCCGATTTATTCCCTGCCCCTGCCGTTGCAGAAGCTGTCACACTTTTTGCCGACGGGGATTGCCCGCGAATATCTGGAAGGGTACTTTGTCGGTGACACTAATTATACACAGCTTGTGGGTATTTTGATTTTCACCGTCGGCTTTTTGGCGGTAACCCATCTCATTCGCTCGTCAAAAACAAGCAACAGGAGGTGGCACTATGCAAAGACCGCTTAAGTGGCTCCTCATGCTGAACAAACGTCTTTATAAAAAGGCGTCATTCGTCGTGATAATGCTATTCATTCCACTGTGCGTTTTTGCCCTCGGGATTGCCGCCGAGCAGCAAAGCGGCTTTGTCAGCATCGTACTCGCCCAGGAAGACAACGACGACCCGATTTCGACCGAGCTTGTAAATTCCTTTTTGAGTGAAAAATCGCTCATTCGCTTTACCCGCGCCGCCTCCCCCACCGAAGCCGTCAGCGAGGTAAAAAGCGGCGGTGCAGATGCCACCTGGATTTTTCCCGCCGATATGGAGATGCGGGTTGCCGAATACGCGTCCGTCGGCTCTAACAAAAAGCCGTTTATCAAGGTAATCGAGCGGGAGGAAAACGTATTTCTCCGCCTCACCCGTGAAAAGCTTTCGGCATCACTTTTCGGCCACTGTGCAAGGGTGCGTTACATCGACTTTGCGCGGACGAATATACCCCAGCTCTACCTGACCGACGAGCAGCTTTTGGATTATTTTGACAATGTTTCGGTCAGCGAGGAGCTGTTTACCATCGGTAGCATCGGTGACTTTGACGCCGACGGGCAAAGCACAAATTACCTCATCGCACCAATCCGAGGCATTCTCGCCATTTTGATAATACTGTGCGGCATGGCGGCAACCATTTTTTATATGCAGGACGAAAGGTCGGGCACCTTTGCGCTGGTAAAGAATAAAAATCGCATCTTTGTTTCTGCCGCCTGCGTGATGATTGCTGTAATAAATATCGCCGCCGTCACCCTTTTGGCTCTGCTCCTTTCAGGCATCTCAACAGCGGTTTTGAACGAGTTTATCTGCCTGATACTGTACACCCTTTGTTGCACCGCTTTCTGCCTTTTAATAATGCAGATTTTCCGCAACCTGCGACTTTTTGCGGCAACCATTCCGCTCTTTGTCATCTCGATGGGAGTTTTTTGCCCCGTTTTCTTTGATTTACGGCAAACGGCGATTTTGGGTCATCTTTTCCCGCCGACCTATTATATAAACGCCGCTTACAGTAATAGTTACAAACTGTATTTGCTGCTTTATCTGGCGGCCCTCACCGCCCTGCTAATTGGTTTGCAGAATGTGAGAAACAAAATAAAATACAAAAAAGTTAAGTAAGCAAAAAAGAGCATATCCTGACGGATACGCTCTTTTTTTAACTAAACTTAATTTGATACAAATTTTCCCGAGAGCTTATTGCTTCTTTTTCTTCAATAGCATTTGCTATGCTTTTAGATTATCGCGCGGTGAACACACCTTTGGATTTATCAAACTGCCATGTCGTCGAGTGCGTTGATTTTTTCGCAAAGGGATTAATAAATTTCGAAAAACCGTACCAAGCGCCGCCGATGCATTCATCTTCTCTGCCATCGGGGTACATTACAAAGTATTTTTCAGAGGATATGGTTTTGCCCTTGTAATATTCAATATGCCGAATTTTATATTCAAACAGCTCTTTCAAAAATTGTTTTGCTCTTTCGATATAATTTTCCTCTCCTTCTTGGAGTTCCGAAGTATAGTCCTCAAAATGATAATGGTCGGTAAAATAGAATACAATGACCTCGTTTTCAGAAACTTCGAAACCAACGTGATTGCTTCCATCAATAATCACAACTTCCGACTTATAATTGAGATTATGACCATCGACGTTATCGGTAGAAACATCAATAACAGCATTTTCGGTATAGGGCTTTAATATCTCCAACAGCTCTGAGGTTGTTTCAAAATTCAATTTTCATCACCGCCTTTTTTATATTGTAACAGAAACTGTTATTCAAATCAACGCTTTGCAAAGCAAAGCACCTTTTCTCTTATCTCTTCTCTCTTAACTTTTATCTGGAAAAGTCGCGGGTTTGTTTAGAGAACAGATAAGAGAGAAAAGTGAAGAGAACAAAAAGAAAAGCCACACTAACGTGCGACTTTTCATTTTGGCGGAGAGAGGGGGATTCGAACCCCCGAACGGGTATTAGCCGTTACACGATTTCCAGTCGTGCGCCTTAGACCAGCTCAGCCATCTCTCCACATATTCTTTTTTTGCGCCTTTTTCGGTCGGTCAAAAAGCCGCCTATCAAAAGACTTTTACATTATACCCAATGCCCGACTAAAAATCAAGAGCAATTTTCATTTTTTATCCCCTGCCGAATAAACCGCGTCAAATCGGCAAAAACTACCTTTAAAAAAGGGGAGTGAAAAATGCTCGTCACCGTCATCCGCACCTTCATTTTATATTTCGTCATCATCATCGCCATGCGCATCATGGGCAAGCGGCAGGTCGGCGACATGCAGCCGAGCGACCTGGTCGTGTCGCTCCTCATTTCCGAAATTGCCGCCATGCCGATTGACAATATCGATTCGCCCATGACAAACGGCATAATCGCGGTATTCTTGCTTGTCTTTCTCGAAACGGCACTCGCCTTTATTTCCCTCAAATCGCCCTTTATCCGTCGTGCGATAAACGGCAACCCGTCAATCATTATCAAAAAAGGAAAGGTCGACCGCTCGGCACTCAAGCGGCTCCGAATTTCGACCAACGAGCTGCTCGAATCGTTACGAGCGCAAGGGATTTTCGACATCTCGTCGGTCGACTACGCCATCATCGAGCCAAACGGCGA
>JAFOCH010000075.1 GCA_017381395.1 Clostridia bacterium | reverse complement strand
TTACGGCCGATATCGACCTGTATTTCAGCACGGTTTACGGAAAGAACAACACCGTGTACCTTCTGTTCGGAATTCATACTGTTAAGTGAAGCTTCAAGAGCTTCTTCAAAGGTCATTTCGTCAATTGACTTTTCAACAACCTTGGCCTCCATTTCAGCAGTAGCTTCAATGGGATTTTGCATCTCTGACATAATAATCAGAACCTCCTTTATTATAGCAGCAGGTGTCGATGCACCCGCTGTAACACCAATTTGCTCGGCAGTGCGAATTTCATCAAGAGGTAATTCGTCAGCCGTTTCAATATGGTATGTTTTTTTGCAACGTTGTGAACAGATGTCGGCGAGCTTAACGGTGTTTGAGCTATGCTTGCCACCAATGACAATCATAACATCGCATTCATCCGCTAACTTTTCCGCCTCGGACTGTCTCAACGACGTAGCTTTACATATTGTATCAAAAACAATCGCGTTTGTACATACCTTTTTTAAAGTTTTTTGACATTTTATCCATTCATTTGCGTTAAAAGTCGTCTGTGCGACGGCAGATATTTTCTTATTTGGAAATTTATCGTTGTTTTCGAGAAATTTTTCCAACTCATCATTATCTGAAACAATATAGCATTTATTATCGCACCAGCCCGAAATTCCAATAACCTCGGGGTGATTTTTATCCCCTGCGATAATTATTATATTATTTTCTTCGTAAGCCGATCTGACAATTTTATGAATATTAGAAACATACGGACAGGTCGCGTCAACCACCTCACCGCCCATTTTAGCCGAATCGTAAACGGACGGAGCAACGCCATGCGAACGAATAACCATAATTTCGTCATCATTTCGGTCAAGCTCGTTTTCGGCCGTTCTAACGCCTTTCTTTTCGAGGATTTCGACCATTTGCTTATTATGAATAATTGGGCCTAATGTACACACTTTCTTACCACTATCGGCCAGTTCCTCGGTTAATTTTATAGCTCGATTTACGCCAAAACAAAAGCCCGCTGTCTTTGCAACAGTTATTTTAGGCATTTTGTTTCCTCCTCCCACAGAGAGGTTATATCGTCCATTATTCTGGTCTTTACCTTTTTGATTTCAGACGGTTTAATTTCGTTTATTTGTATTTCCTCAGCCTTAATGACCTTTCCGTAATTTACTACTGCTCGACTGAACAAGCGAGGACGTCCATGCTTATACGTAACGGCAACGGGTAAAATATCAGAGCCGGTTGACGCGGCAACAACAGCCGCTCCCGATTTAGGTTTTCCGGGACTACCGTCAGGATTTTTAGTTCTTGTTCCCTCGACAAAGATTCCAAAGACTTTTCCATCGATAACAAGCTGCTTTGCATTATCAATTGCCGATGTGTCATTCTTCCCCCTATCAACGGGAAACGCGCCACAAAATCTAAAAAATGCGGCAGCAATCCTATTCTTAAACAGTTCATTCTTTGCCATAAAATAGACTCTACGCTTTGACGTTAAAATTATAAAAACCGGGTCAAGCAACGAAATATGATTTGAACAAAGAATTATTCCACCTTCATCGGGAATATTTTCTTTTCCCTTCGCCTTAAATGGAAAAATAATTTTTACTATTACATATATAACGCTGACTAAAACCTTAAATAAAAAATCCATAATATTTTACCTGCTAATCTTTAAAATAAAAGTACCATACGAGTACGCAAGATATTTAAAACCCTTAAAATCGCTGATATGTCCTTTAACAGCAGAAAAAATCTTATTATTCCTTATGTCGTAGCTTACGACATTTTCATTCATTTCCTTATAGCTGTAATAAAATTCAACGCTGTCGCGGCAATCCTTCGCCGCCTTTATTATATTATCAACCACTACGTCAAAAAATTCGTCATCGCTGTTAATTGCAGTTTGATTTACAACGTAGTAATTCATTATATTATTTTTTGCCGTCGGCAATTTCAGATTATATTCGCCCGAATAAATGGTTGAATCATCCTTTATATCCGACATATTAGAATACAGCGTGTGAGTTTTTTTGATTGTTTCAGAATCGACGTTTAAAAAGGTGTGAATGATATTATCCTCGGCTACATCGTCCCATAAAACGTCAACGTAGTACCACTCATTATCAAGCATAACTGTATTCCACATGTGCGGTGAGCCGTCGGTTGTTTCGCCACAAACCAAGTTGCTGTTGATACCTACGCAGTACATAAGAAGCTGAAACGCCTTTGAATACCCTTCACACACGGCAACACGATTAACAATCGCGCCATAAGCCGTCCATGACAACGGATTTTCACGTTTTCTATCTGCAATATTTTCGGCGTCAAGGTCGGCATCTTTGTCATAAACGACATTTTGACAAATCCAGTCGTGAATAGCAACTTCCTTTTCAAAATCTGTCATGTCGGCGGTTATGCATTTATCGAGAATATCTTTTACGGCTGTTTGAAGTTCAGCCATCATTTTCACACGTTCATCGTGGGTGTATGTATATCCCTCTAAATCACCCTTGTCAAAACGTAAATATACAGTGTCATCCTTTTCGCCCGTACCGTACTCAAATCCCAGCCAAAACAGCTCGGGATAATCGTATTTTACGGCATACATCGAGATAACGGCGTCTTTTTTTGTGCCTTTACCGAGGTTGATATTGCCTGTTTTCATCGTAATAACGGCATCGAGAATGGTTTTATACATTCCCTGCTGTACTGTGTTCAACTGATGATAATTGTAGTATTCCGCTTCGTCTAGCGCAAATGCAGAAAATGAATAATCAAATTTTAGTTCGGGAAAAACCTTTGTGTCGATAATTCCATCATTGAAAATATCGTTATAAATACCCTTTATGTCAGCAATTATATCACCCGTTCCAAAACAAAACGAGTGTGCAACAAACGATATTAATAGTACGATTGCTACAATTAAAGCATAAAGGGCTTTTTTCATTCTATTCCTCTAATTCACCTAATCGTTTTGAAACGTATTCGGCAAGCATATTTACCGATTGTTCTAAGTTATTACCGGTTGTATCAATTAAATCGGCATCATCGGCGGGTTTGAGCGGAGCGATCTCACGATGCGAGTCCTGATAGTCACGCTCGTTCAGTTCCTTTAACACCGTTTTGTATTCTACCTCGACGCCCTTTTCAACGAGCTCTTTGTATCGTCTCATGGCACGTTCCTCGGCCGATGCGGTTAAGAAAATTTTAATTTCGGCATTAGGAAGGACGACTGTACCAATATCGCGTCCGTCCATAATTACGTTGTTTTTACGAGCCATATCACGTTGTAAATCGAGCAAAAATGCACGAACTTCACCTATTGCCGACACGTCGGATGCAGCCATTGAAACCTCGGGCTTTCGAATATCGCTAGATACGTCCTGACCGCATAAAATTACCTTTTGTGCGCCGTCAACATATTTAAGCTCAACGTCGATTTCGGCAAGCTTTGGTACTACTTCCGACTTATCCTTTGTATCAATGCCCGAATTGAGCATATATAAACCGATTGAGCGATAAAGAGCGCCCGTGTCAACGTAGATGTAACCAAGCTTTTTTGCAAGTGCCTTTGCGATTGTGCTTTTACCTGCGCCGCCAGGTCCGTCAATAGCTATTGAAACCATTTTTCATTCTCCTAATTAAACTGAATTACCGGCAAGTCGTCCGGTTGAAAAGGCGATTTGAAGATTAAAACCGCCCGTATATGCGTCAACGTCAATAACCTCACCGCAAAAGTAAAGTCCCTTGCAAAGCTTGGATTCCATTGTTGACGGGTTAATTTCCTTTGTACTAATTCCGCCCGAAGTAATAATCGCTTCTTCATAAGGACGAAATCCCGTTACAGTTAACCTAAAATCCTTTGTAATATCAACAAGTCGGCTACGCATTTCCTTCGAAATTTGGCTAACCTTGGTCTTTGGCGATATTCCCGAAACACTAATGATTATCGGGATCAAACTCTTTGGATAAATGTCGCATAATGCGTTTGAAAGTTCCTTTGACGAATATTTTGAAAAATCGCGCAAAAAGCGATTATCAAGCTGCTCGTGAGTCAAGGCAGGCTTTAAATCAATATGGACGATAGTATCCTTTGGCTCGTCAATATGACAAGAACCGCTCAAAACGACAGGTCCGCTTATACCAAAATGAGTGAATAGCATTTCGCCAAAATCGTTGTAAACAACCTTTCCCTTTTGCTCAAAGGAAATGCCTATATTGACAAGACTAAGCCCCATTAAATATGAACAAAAATTTTCCTTTATTTCAAGCGGAACGAGTGACGGGCGGGTCTTATTCACTGTGTGACCAAGCAGTTTTGCAAAGCGGTAACCGTCACCGTCAGAGCCGGTTTTGGGATATGATAATCCACCGGTAGCAATAATCACCCTGTCGCAATCGATCACCTTTCCGCCTTTAAGACGGATGCCCACAACTTCGCCATTCTCGCTAATCACCTCGCCAGCGGTGGCACTAATAATTCGTGCGTTTTGCTTTGCGTAACCGACCAAAGCATCAACAATATCCATTGCCTTATCCGACTCGGGAAAAACGCGATTACCCCTCTCGACCTTTAATTTCACTCCCAAATTCTCGAAAAAATCAAAGGTATCCTGAGGCGTAAATCGTGAAAAAGCCGCATACAGAAAACTGGAATTATGCACAACCGAGGACATAAGTTCGTCGCTATCGCACATATTCGTAACGTTGCATCTACCTTTGCCTGTGATGAGCAGTTTTCGAGCAGGTCGCATATTCTTTTCAATTACAGTGACGTCGTGACCGTTTTCAGCGGCTGTACCTGCCGCAATCAAACCGGAAGCACCGCCACCGATAACAACAACCTTCATATATTCCTCTTATCAGAGCATTTCGTAAAGCTCGTCTTCATTTATAATCTTAACATTAAGCAGTTTTGCCTTTGCAAGTTTGCTTCCTGCACTTTCACCCGCAAGCAAGTAATCGGTATTACGCGAGACGGATGAGGCAACCTTGCCGCCGTTTTTCTCGATAATTTCGGTAGCTTCGTCGCGCGAAAGGGATGGCAACACACCCGTAATAACAAACGTGAGTCCCGAAAGCGAAGTGCTTTTAACCGCAATTTCTTCGCTTAATGCAACGCCATAGCTACCGAGTAGCGAAATATATTCCTTTGTCTGAGGTAATGAAAAATATTCAACCACCGACTGTGACATTATTTCGCCAAAGCCGTCAATAGAATTTATCTCGTTAAATGATGCGTTCATAATTGCATCGATACTGCCAAATCTTTCAGCAAGGAGCTTTGCGGCGCGTTTACCAATATGACGGATACCAAGCGCAATAATAAGGCGGTAAAGCTCGTTATTCTTTGACCCCTCAATCGCGCTGATAATATTGTTTGCCGAGCGTTCACCAAGTCGTTCCAACTCGGCTAATTGATGTACTTCGAGTGCGTAAATATCGGCAGGTGTTTTTACCAGTCCGCTATCTGCGAGCTGATCAATAACTGCCTCGCCAAGTCCCTCAATGTCCATCGCGTCACGCGATACAAAATGAATCAAATTGCGACGCAATTGAGCGGGACAGTCGGTATTAGTACATCTGAGCGCCGCCTCGTCGACATCGCGAAAAACCTTTGCTCCACAAGAAGGACAAATCTCGGGCATTGAATATTTAACCGACGAATCATCATGCTTAACCGAAGCAACAACTTCGGGAATAATATCCCCTGCTTTGCGGACTAAGATTGTATCGCCAATACGAATATCCTTGTCGGCAATAAAATACTCGTTATGCAGTACCGCACGTGAAACCGACGTACCAGCAAGCATAATCGGGTCGAATACAGCAGTAGGAGTTAACACACCCGTTCTGCCAACGTTAATTTCGATTTCGCGAAGGATGGTTTCCTTTTCTTCGGGCGGATATTTGTATGCGATAGCCCATTTGGGATATTTTGACGTGCTACCAATTCCTACTCGGTCGGCTAGATTATTCACCTTAATTACCGCGCCGTCAATGTCAAAGGGAAGCTCCCCTCTAACGCTACCGATACGGTTGATTTCGTCAATGGCCTCGTCAATACTGTGACATTCCTTATAAAACGGAAGTGTCTTTAACCCAAGTGATTTAATGTAATCAAGCGACTCAATGTGATTCTCGATTTTCTTTCCGTTAATCTGCTGAACGTTGAAAAGGAAAATATCAAGCTCACGTGAAGCGGTTATTTTGGGATCCTTTTGTCTTAATGCGCCTGCAGCGGCATTTCGAGGATTTTTTGCCGGTTTTTCGCCTTTATTCTCCTGACTTGCGACCAGCTTCATGAAACTATCGTGAGGCATATACACCTCTCCGCGAACCTCTAAAAATTCGGGTGCATTATCGATATGAAGCGGAATCGAGCGAATTGTTCGCAGATTAGACGTAACATTTTCACCGACAAAGCCGTCACCGCGGGTAGACCCTCTCACGAGCTCACCATTAACATACTCAAGAGATACGGAAAGCCCGTCAATCTTTGGCTCAACGGAATAAAAAACATTGTCAATAAAATCCCTGATTCGATTGTCAAAATCGCGGAGCTCGTCAAAGCTGAATGCATCCTGCAAACTCTCCATCTGAATTTTATGAACAACCGATTCAAATTTACCCGATGCCTTTCCGCCAACGCGTTGTGACGGAGATGACGGAATAACCAATACAGGATATTTTGTTTCAAGCTCGATAAGTTCATTCATGAACAAATCGTATTCGTAGTCGTCAATTTCGGGAGAATCTTCGACATAGTATTTATAGTTATGATATTCGAGGAGTTTTCTTAATTCGCGTACTCGTTGCTGTGCTGAATGAAAATCCATAATAACACCTACTTTTTATAATCTTTTTTATTATAACACAACTGATTTTATTTTTCACCTATTTTTCAATAATTTTTTATAATATCTGCATAAGTTTCAGGTACCGTTCCGACAATAATAGTTTCAGCAATACAACACTCGTTTGTAACCCTGTCATCAAGCCGTTTTCCGAGCGTAATTACGCTGATTTCCACCTCGGTTTTTACCACTATTCTGTGGCAGGTTTGGTTTATTCCCGCAGAAGTAAACTCGCTAAAAATCTCGGTCACTGCCACTCCGCTAAACTGAACCGAAACGTCTATTTCAGGTCCCATTCCCGACAAATAATCGCTACCTGAAAAGGTACCTATCGGGATACCAACCTCGGTAACATCGTACTTTAATATGTATTCATTGACATCCTTTACCAAATATGATTTTAGTAAATTTATCTGTGCAGAATCGGTTTCGATTGACCTAACGTTTCCGTTATCATCATACCTGATATTTGCCATATCGTCATAACTTATACCCGATTCAGCCACAGACCTATATAGTGACTCGTTAATAATATTCTGCACAATCAATTTAGAATGATTTAGTGCAACGTTTCCCGTCATAGATGCGCAATATAAATCAAAAAATACAAATCCAACAACCGAAAATATTACTGTAATCAAAATTATCCGTTTAACTATTCTAAAAAAGCGCATTTACTCACCTCATTATATTTTATTAAAATAATAATTTTCGGTGAAAAAAATAAGAGTACCTTTAATCAAAGGCACTCTTTTTAAAAATATTATAAAATGATGCAAATAAGTCCGCTACAACCTTCGTTTATAACCTGCTCAATTGTTTCCTGAAGTCGCATTCTTGCATCAGCAGGCATTCTGGCAAGCTTGGTATGTAAACCTTCGTTTACCAAGTCGTGAAGTGATTTGCCAAATATGTTTGAATCCCAAATTTTTACGGGATCTTCCTCAAATTCTTTCAGCAAATACATTACCAAATCCTCGGACTGTTTTTCACTTCCTACAATCGGGCTGACCTCGGTTTTTATATTCGCTTTCATCATGTGAATTGATGGCGCGCTAGCTCTAAGACGTACTCCGTAACGACCGCCCTGCTTAACGATTTCGGGCTCTTCAAGCGACAATTCCTCAGTTTCGGGCATTACTATTCCGTAGCCCGTCGCTTCTACCTCATCAAGCGCATTTTTTACCCTCTGATATTCCTTAAATGATTTTGCTAAACTGATTATCGTTTCGATAATATCTCTGTCACTTGAAATCGAAAGTCCCGTCAGCTCATTTAGTATGGTGTAGAAGAATGTTTTATCAAGCTCGATTTCAGTTTCGACCGCACCCGTACCCATATCGATATTCAGCTTTGATGCGGAAATAATATTATCAACACCTTTTACAGCTTCCATAAAGGCAGAAATATCTGAGATTTTGGTAACGCTTGATGCAAGTTTATGAATTTCGGAATAAAGAGACTGCTTGAACCAATGATCCTTATCGACACTGTTAATCCAATACGGCATTTTAAGAGAAATACTACCTACAGGGAATTCCTTAAGCAACTTTGCGAGTATATTTTTAATCTCGTTTTCGTCTAAATCAAGGCAATTTATAGGCAAAACGGTTGTCGAATACTTTTCGCTTAAATAATCGGCTAATTCAAGCGACTCCTTTGAATCAGGATACATACAGTTCAGCAATACGACAAAGGGCTTATTGATTGCTTTAAGCTCATTTATTACCCTTTCCTCCGCTTCCTCGTATTCTTCACGAGGAATTTCGCCAATGCTTGAATCTGTTGTTATAACCAAGCCGATTGTCGAATGCTCATTTATTACCTTCTGTGTGCCTATTTCAGCCGCCATATTAAATGGCACCGGTTCCTCAAACCAAGGTGTTGCGACCATTCTCGGCATCTCGTTTTCAATATAACCGAGTGCGCTTGGCACTATATATCCTACGCAGTCAATCAGACGCACGCGTAGATTTATGCTACCCTCTAATGTGATTTCGGCGGCTGATTCGGGAATAAATTTCGGCTCGGTGGTCATAATGGTACGACCTGCCGACGATTGCGGCAGCTCGTCATTCGCCCTTTCTCGCTTTGTAACGTCAACGATATTGGGTAATACGAGCGAATCCATGAATTTCTTAATAAAAGTTGATTTTCCGGTTCTTACAGGGCCTACAACGCCAATATAAATGTCGCCACCTGTTCGGGCTGCAATATCCTGAT
>JAFOCH010000074.1 GCA_017381395.1 Clostridia bacterium | reverse complement strand
CGAACAGAATATGATTGGCGTTGCCGCAGGACTTGCCGCAGCAGGAAAGAACGTATTTGCAAGTTCATTCTCGATGTTTGCCGCAGGACGTGCCTTTGAACAGGTTCGTAATACCCTCGGCTACACACATCTCCCCGTAAAGATTGGCGCAACCCACGCAGGAATTTCTGTTGGTGAGGACGGCGCTACCCACCAGTGCAACGAGGATATCGCAATTATGCGTACCATTCCCGGAATGACCATTATTAACCCTGCCGACACCGTCGAAGCAAAGGCAGCTGTTATTGCCGCAGCCGAAATTGACGGACCGGTATATCTCCGTTTTGGTCGACTTGCAGTTCCCGTTATTTTCGACGAGGATTACAAGTTTGAAGTAGGAAAGGGTGTCACCCTCGTACAAGGTACTGACGTTACCATTATCGCAACCGGACTCATGGTTGAACGTGCTCTTGCTGCCGCCGAACAGCTTAAGGAAGCAGGTATTTCTGCCCGAGTTATCAATATGGCTACAATAAAGCCGCTTGACAACGAGCTTGTTATCAAGGCTGCAAAGGAAACAGGCGCAATCGTTACCGCCGAGGAACATTCGGTAATCGGTGGTCTTGGCTCAGCAGTTTCTGAGCTTCTTTCCGAGGAATGTCCCACTCCGATTAAGAAGGTTGGCGTAGAGGACGTATTCGGTATGTCAGGTCCCGCAACCGAGCTTCTCGATATTTTCGGACTTAACGCCGAAAATATCTGCAAAAAGGCAAAAGAAGCTATTTCAATGAAATAAGCGATACACAATATATAGTATAAAAAGGTATGATGAGCATGCTCGTCATACCTTTTTTAGTTGTTTTGCAAACCCTAAATTTCACTGCCGTTACATAATTTGGAAGGCTATTTGTTAATACTGCTTAAAAAAGTTAAATTTTTTGGTTTATTATCACTATATGTTGTGAGAAAAATCTAAAATAAATCAAAAAAACCAACTATATCTTGTGTTTTGTGTTGACTTACCACACAATATATGATACAATAAATTCACTCGTCAGGAAGGGAGGAAAGTGTATGCATTTATCCGGATTGCAAAAGATGACATTGCTTGATTATCCGGGAAAGGTTGCCTGTACGATTTTTACTTCGGGCTGTAATTTTAGATGCCCGTTTTGTCATAATGCGTCGCTTGTCCTCAGCCCAAATGATGACAAACTTGACGAAGAAGCACTATTCGACTTTTTAACAAAGCGAAAGGGGATCCTCGACGGCGTGGTAATCACGGGAGGAGAGCCGCTTCTTTACGAGGACATAGTTTTATTACTCAGGCGGATAAAGGGGCTCGGATACAAAATCAAGCTTGATACAAACGGAACCAATCCAAAGCTACTGAAAGAAATTGTTTCAAACGGATTGGTTGACCGTGTCGCAATGGATATAAAGAGTTCCCCCGAAAATTATTCAAAGGCGGTCGGAATCGATAATTTCGACATAAGCTCGGTCGCCGAGTCAAAGGAGTTTCTACTGAATGGCGAAATTGAATACGAGTTTCGCACCACGGTAGTAAAAGGAATCCATACAAAAGAGGATTTAATAAATCTAGCGAAATGGATCAGCGGAGCAAAGGAGTATTATCTCCAACAGTTCAAGGATTCGGGCAATCTTATTTCGCCGAATGGGCTCGATGCCTTTAATGAAAAAGAAATAAACGACTTCGCCGAAGCGGTGAGGGAATACGTCCCTGCCGTAGCGGTAAGAGGAATATGAAAAAGGAGAAAGAAGAATTATGTATCAGATAATTAAAAGAGACGGAAAAGTCACAGAATTTGACATCGCAAAGATTGCGAACGCTATGAAAAAGGCCTTCGAGGCAACAAATACCGAATATACCGATAATATCATCGACTTCCTCTCATTAAAGGTTACAGCCGACTTCTTGCCGAAAATCAAGGACGGCCACGTAGCAGTTGAGGACATTCAGGACAGCGTTGAGTCTGTTCTTTCACAGGGCGGCTACGACGGCGTAGCAAAGGCATACATCCTCTATCGTAAGCAGAGAGAAAAGCTCCGCAACCTCAAAAGCACATACCTCGACTATAAGGAAACAGTTAACAATTACGTTAACGTCCTCGATTGGCGAGTAAAAGAGAATTCAACAGTTACATATTCTGTCGGCGGCCTTATTCTGTCAAACTCGGGTGCAATCACAGCTAACTACTGGCTCACCGAAGTATATGACGAAGAAATCAGCTCGGCTCACAGAAATTGCGACATTCACATCCACGACCTTTCGATGCTCACCGGCTATTGCGCAGGTTGGAGCTTAAAGCAGCTCATTAAAGAAGGACTCGGCGGCGTCCCCGGAAAGATTACATCATCACCAGCAGGTCACCTCTCGACCCTCTGCAACCAGATGGTAAACTTCCTCGGAATTATGCAGAATGAATGGGCAGGAGCTCAGGCGTTCTCATCATTCGATACCTACCTTGCTCCGTTTGTAAAGATTGACAACCTTTCTTATAAAGAGGTTAAGCAGTGCATCCAGTCCTTCATCTACGGCGTAAATACTCCGTCACGTTGGGGTACCCAGGCACCCTTCTCAAACATCACACTCGACTGGACAGTACCGAACGACCTTCGCGACCTTCCCGCAATCGTTGGCGGAAAGGAAATGGACTTCACCTACGGCGACTGTCAGGAAGAAATGAAGCTCGTAAACAAGGCATTTATCGAAATCATGATCGAAGGTGACGCAAACGGACGCGGCTTCCAGTATCCGATTCCGACATACTCGATTACAAGCGACTTTGACTGGTCACCGACCGAAAATAACAAGCTTCTCTTCGAAATGACCGCAAAATACGGTACACCTTACTTCTCAAACT
>JAFOCH010000073.1 GCA_017381395.1 Clostridia bacterium | reverse complement strand
CGTGAACACCAACGATAATACACCCGCGATTATTCATACACGAATAGTTGACGGCGATAATGTCAAGATTACTGTTGCGCCAAAGGGTTTCGGCAGCGAAAATATGAGCGGAATAAGGATGCTTACCCCTGCCGCTACCCGTGAGGATATAATAGGTGCCGTGACCGAAATTGTAAAGACGGCGGGGTCAAATCCCTGTCCTCCAATGGTTATCGGTGTCGGCATCGGCGGTGACTTTGAATATGCCGCGATACTAGCTAAAAAGGCGCTTTGCCGCTCGGGTGACGAGAAAAACAGCGACCCGTATTATGCCGAGCTGGAAGCGGATATGCTTTCGTCGGTCAATGCGCTTGGCATCGGGCCACAGGGCTTTGGCGGAGAAACTACCGCACTTTACGTTAATATAGAAAGCTTTGCTACACATATAGCGGGACTGCCCGTGGCGGTCAATATCGGCTGTCACGTTACCCGCCACGCAACCGAAATTTTATAAAGGAAAAAATAATTATGAAGATGTACAACTGTGTTGCACCCTGCCTTTTCGGACTCGAAAAGCCGGTTGCAGATGAATTAAAGGAAATGGGCGCCGAAAACGTCGTTGCCGAAAACGGACGTGTGCTTTTCAGCGGCGGTGCCGAAATAATCGCCAGAGCGAATATTCGTAGCCGCTTTGCCGAGCGTATTCAGATACTCGTCGGCAGCTTTGAGGCAAGGAGTTTCACCGAGCTTTTTGACGGTGTAAAGGCGCTAAATTTTGAGGATTATATTGGTGCCGATGATGCTTTTCCCGTAAAGGGAAGCTCGGTTAATTCGGCACTTTATTCGATACCCGATTGCCAGTCGATTGTAAAAAAAGCGATCGTTGAGCGACTCAAATCGGTGTATAAAATTGATTGGTTCGACGAGCTTGGCAACGAGCGTAAAATCTCCTTTTTTATATTAAAGGATCGCGTGCAGATACTCATTGATACGTCGGGAGAGGGGCTTCACAAGCGCGGCTACCGAGCCAATTCGGGTGATGCACCGTTAAAAGAAACTCTCGCCGCCGCTATGGTAAAGCTGTCGCGGATTTATCCCGATTCGACCCTTTACGACCCCTTCTGTGGCTCGGGAACAATTCTTATCGAAGCGGCACTCATGGCGCGAAACATCGCACCCGGACTTTTCCGCTCCTTCGCCGCCGAAAGATTTGATTTTATTCCCGCATCGGTTTGGCAGCAGGAGAGAGCGGCCGCAAGGGACATGATTGATAACAGCGTTCCGTTTAGGGCGGTCGGCTTTGACAAGGATCCCGAAATGGTCGCACTTGCCCTCGCAAATGCGAAAAAAGCGGGCGTCGACGGATGCATCACCGCCTCGGTCGCCGACGTAAAGGATTTTAAGATTGCGACAGAGAGAGGCGTAACCGTAACCAATCCGCCCTATGGCGAGAGAATGCTCGACATCGACACCGCACGTGATCTGTATAAAGTGATGGGCAGCGTTTTTGAGCAAAAGCATGGCTACAAATATACCGTAATCAGCCCGGACGAAAATTTTGAACGTCTTTTCGGAAGGGTTGCAGACAAGCGCAGAAAATTGTATAATGGAAGCATCAGATGTCAGCTTTATTTTTATTATAAATAGAGAAAAAAGGATAGAGATGACAAATCGGCTTGAAAAAGACTTTGGGAATGTGAGGTATAGGGAATATGCAGCATATTTTTATTGTTAATAGAGCGGCAGGCAGCGGCAAGGTCACAGAAAAGGTTATTTCCGATATTCGCGACCATTTCGAAAGGCAGGGCGGCAGCTATAAAATCGAGTTTACAAAGTATAAGGGCGACGCTACCGATATTGCCCTGCGCTATGCAAAAAGTGGTGAAAAGGTAAGAATTTATGCCTGTGGTGGCGACGGCACCCTTAACGAAACGGTAAATGGCATCGCAGGATACGAAAATGTCGAGCTGGGGGTCATTCCTTGCGGCTCGGGAAACGACTTTGTATCGAGCATTTGCGGCGACGATAGGGAAGCATATTTTAATATAAAGGCGCAGGTCGAGGGCGACAGTGCCGAAGCCGACCTTTTTCACATCGAGGACGGACCCTATGCAATCAACCAGATTTCGATGGGCTTTGATGCCACGGTTGCCAACAATTTTGTCAAGTTTAAGAATAAGTCGAATGTTTCGGGAAAATTGGCGTATATTATATCAGCCCTTTATAGCTTGGCGGGCGACCTCACCAACGAAATGACGGTCGAAATCGACGGTACCGCACTTGAAAAGGATCGCTTGGTACTCACCACCGCCGCAAATGGCAGATTTCAGGGCGGCGGAATGCTTAACGTACCCGAAGCCGACCCATTTAACCGAAAGATTTCGGTCATGATGATAAAAAATGTATCCCGACTTAAATTTTTACAGCTTTTCCCCTTGTATATGAAGGGAAAGCATGTCAAATATACCGACCTTGTATCATTAGCAGGATGCAAAAATCTTAAAATCACGGCATCAAAGCCGCTCCCCGTTACATATGACGGTGAAATTCTGATGACCGAAAGCATAAATATCAGCGTGATTGAGGGCGGGGTAAAGATAATTTTGCCCCAGTACGCGATGGAAAAAAGCGACAAAAAGGACATTTTAAAGAGAGCCGCTACCGTAAAAAAATCAAAAAATTAAAAAAACCTATTGTAATTTCAAAAAAATGG
>JAFOCH010000072.1 GCA_017381395.1 Clostridia bacterium | reverse complement strand
TATGCTCCTTTAACTTTTCGGCGATTCGACGGGCTCGTGTGTACGAATTGTCGGCGTGGACGATGAACGAAAGGGCGTCGACCACCTCTCCGTTAAGCAGTACGTCGAGCTTGACCAAATTCGACTTTTGGTACCCGATTTGGAGATAGTCGTAAGAAGCGTAGCCCCTTGTACGCGATTTCAGCGCATCAAAAAAGTCGTAAACGATTTCGTTCAGCGGCAGGATATAGTGAATATCAACGCGTTCGGTGCCGATATACTGCATATCCTTATACTCTCCGCGTCGCTGCTGACAAAGCTCCATTATTTGACCGACAAACTCGCTCGGTGAATAGATATGAACGGCGCACATCGGCTCCTCGGAGCTGACGATTGTAGCGGGGTCGGGATAGTTCGTCGGATTGTCGATTTCGACCGTTTCGCCGGTGGCGAGAGTGAGTCGGTAAATAACGCTCGGTGCTGTGGTAATGAGATCGAGATTATACTCGCGTTCGAGTCGCTCCTGGATAATCTCCATGTGCAAAAGTCCGAGAAATCCGCAACGGAAGCCGAATCCAAGGGCAACCGACGTTTCGGGCTCGAATTCGAGCGAAGCATCGTTGAGTTGCAGCTTTTCGAGGGCTTCGCGAAGGTCGGTATAATGCGCTCCGTCGGCGGGATAAACACCGCAGAAAACGACGGGATTTATCTTTCGATACCCTGCAAGCGGAGCAGTAGCCGGACGCTCGGAAAGGGTGATGGTATCACCGACTCGGGCATCTCCGACGTTCTTTATCGCGGCGGCAAGATAGCCAACCTCACCTGCGTAAAGGGCATCGCACGGCTCCATTCGGGTCGCCTTCTTTCGACCAACCTCAACCACGTCAAATTCGGCGCCGGTTGCCATCATTTTGATGGTGTCGCCGGTATGTATGACGCCGCTCTTTACTCGGAAATATACGATAACCCCTTTATACGCGTCGTAGTAGGAGTCGAAAATGAGCGCCTGCAAGGGTGCTTCGCGGTCGCAGACGGGTGCCGGAATGTCGCGGACGATATTTTCCATTACGTCGCCGACGTTAAGTCCCGTTTTTGCCGAGATTCGTGCCGCGTTTTCGGCAGGGATGCCGATAATGTCCTCGATATCCTTGATAACGCGCTCGGGCTCGGCGCTCGGCAGGTCAATTTTGTTAATTACGGGGATGATTTCGAGGTCGTGGTCGACGGCAAGATAGGTGTTTGCCAGCGTTTGCGCCTCGATTCCCTGTGATGCGTCAACGACAAGCACCGCTCCTTCACAGGCGGCGAGTGACCGCGAAACCTCGTAGTTAAAGTCAACGTGTCCGGGGGTGTCGATGAGATTGAGCTCATATTTTTCGCCGTCGGAGGCGGTATAGTCGATGGTTACGGCATGCGCCTTGATGGTAATGCCGCGCTCTCTTTCGAGGTCCATGTTATCGAGAATCTGGTCCTCCATCTCGCGTTTTGCGACCGAATCGGTAAGCTCAAGCATTCGGTCGGCGAGGGTCGACTTTCCGTGGTCGATGTGGGCAATTATACAAAAATTGCGAATGTGGTCGGGGGAAATGGGCAAATTTATCACTCCAAAATTTATTTAAAAAAGAATATTATTTCATCAAAATTGCTCGGCAGGGTGCCGCTTCGGTGCCCTCAATCTTTATCGGTAGGGCAAAAAGCGAGTATCTGCCCGACTGGACGTGGCTGAGGGTCAGTCCCTCGAGAATGCACACTCCTGCAAGGGCTAGCTCGCGGTGAACTGCGGCAGTTTGGTCATCGGTAGCAATCGAAACGTCATCGATGCCGACCAGCTTCACTCCCGCGGAAATGAGGGCAAACGCGCCCGAAAGGGTGAGTCGGCAACGGCCTACCGTCTTAAACAGGACACGCTTTGCGCCCGGGCGGATAAGCCGCTCGATATCCTCGCCGACAATGTCATCGTCAAAGCCGTTGCAGGCGATGACGTCGCACTCGCCCATAAATAGCGAAAGATCAATTTCGTCAATCGAGGCACCGTTATCGACAAAGTGAAGGGGCGCATCAATATGCGTTGCGGTATGCAGGCAGGCGGACAGCGAGGAAAGATTGTATCCGTCGCCCCTATCCATGCTCTGAATAAGGGAAAGGTTCGGAGCAGGGTCTCCGTCAAAAATCGGTGCTGATAAAAACTCACGCGATATGTCGTAAATCTGCATAACTGAATCTCCCTTTTTTATTTTTTCTACGGGGCAAATGAACCCCGATTTTTTTATCTCTGTGGGGGTGCGGATGGGTGCTATGCGTGGAATTGAGATTGAGTGCGGGAATTAGGTTTGTGTGCGGGGATTAGGTTTATGCACGAGGATTAGCCGTTTTTGGTGCCGTCTAAGTCGGTGCCGTCGAGCTGTAAGTCGGTGCCGTCGGTGTCAAGTTGAGCCGATTCGGTGTCGGCTTCGGGCTGAACGGACTCGGTGTCGGCGGTGGCGTCGGTTTCACCTGCGTCAAGGTCAACCTCGGCAAGATCGAGGTCGGTTGAAAGAACGATTTTGTCCTCGCAAACCGCTTCTATCACCGAGCAGCCGCTGAGAGCTGCCTCGCGAACAAGTATCCTTTCGGCAATGCGGCAATCCTCCTTTGTGCAAAGGGGGTTTTTCGGCGCGGGACCATTTATAAGCTCATTAACAAGCTCGTAAAGGGTCAACGCCAAAACGCCTATCAAGGTCAACGCCAGCGTCTGGAAGGAGAAATTATCTCCTCCTGAATATAAAAATCGCGAATACGCAACAAACGAACTGAATATAACTACAAGCGGTACATACCATCTCTTTTTATTATAAAAGAAATAGACTATCGCCATCATATCGGCGGCAAAAAGGTACCGGTCATGCATTCGCGGAAGTAAAAACGGAATCATAAGCGCACCTATAAAGGTAATATTTATAATTTGGCGCAGGTCCAACTTGTGACGGTATTTGTATCCCATATAAACGAGCGAAACCGCCGCCGCTCCTGCAAGCATAATTCCAATCATGTTAAAATTGCTGAACGGAAGCTGTCTGTCGCCGTATGCAAAAACCCAAATGCTAGGCAAATTGAGGGTCAAACGAGGATATTCTCCAACCTGAATTATATACGGCGAAAGGGCGGCAATGGGATTAGCCCCTGCGAAAATCGCCGGCAACACCGAAATAAAAAGCACGGCAGGAAACCACAAGAGGTCACGCCACCTGATTTTTCCGATAAAGAAAAGGATGAGGAAAACAGGGGCAAAGAAAATTGTTTGAAGCTTAAAACAAAAGGCAATCGACGCCATTATCACCGCGGCTCGACCCTTGTTATTAAGTGCGTAGTAGATTCCGCCCAGGCAAAATGCAACGTATATCATGTCGCATTGTCCCCACATTGCCGAATTTAAAAAGGATGTGGGTGCAAGAAGGGGCAAAATAAAGCCGAAATTTCTAAGTGCGGTTGATTTGCTCTTCATCTCGACGATTTTCATAATATAATATGCGCCGAGAATATCAAAGCAGAGGGAAAACATCTTTATCTCGGTTACGTGATTGCCGCCTATCTTTGACAACAGAAGCAAAAAGTAACGGTATGGCATTGTATAGTCGCCAATCGATGCCTTTAACCCGTCGAGCCCCTTATACTGCGACAGCTGGGCTATCCACCCTTTTAAAAAGGTGTTGTAATCGCCCGACGCATAGTACATTAGCGAACAGCGAATATATAACGCTGCCGCAAGTAATGCCGCAAAAACAAATATCGTTTCTACCTTTTCGGTGCTTTTGCCGTAAAAGAAGATTGCCATTCCCGCAAAATAAAGTAGCGCAAAAAACACCGCTATTACAAAACGATTAGTATCATAAAGCTGAATAGAACTTCCTGTAACCAGAATAAAAGCCATCATTACTGCCGCAAAAAAGGAGGATAAAACAAGCTTTGACATATACGAAAATTTTAACCGTTCAACATAGTATGAAAAATATTTCATATCATTACTCCTGTGCATTATATTTCATATTATTATAACACTAATAATATAGTCATGTCAAAACAATTATAGTCAACCACCATAAAAAAGGGACCCTTTCACCGCCGCCTACTTTCCGCCGATTGATTTTTTCAAAATATCGAATTTTGTAGATTTTTGACGGGTTTCAAGTTTTTGTTTTATTTTTTGTCATTTTTTATATATTTTTACAGAAAATTTGTAACATTTTAACTAAAATTTAACATATTTGCATATAACCGCTTGACAATGGGCAAAAAAAAGTGTATGCTAAACGGGTAAAACTATGTTGCGAGGTAATCTTTCCCATATGACCGATATTTGTGATGAAAGTCTGGTTTCTCTGGCGGCAGAGGGAGACAGAGTCGCCTTTGATAAATTGGCGGCACGATACATTCCCGTTGTTGCCGGTCGCGCCTCCGCCTTTTACGAAGGGGATGCCGAGCTTTCAAACGAGGACCTCGGTCAAGAGGGGTTTATCGGACTTATCGACGCGGTAAACCGATATGACGCGGGGTTTGGCGCATCCTTCCGTACCTTTGCGGTGCTGTGCATCGACCGACGAATGAAATCGGTTATAAAGGCAAAGTTTAGAAAGAAAAAGATACCAAAGGATTCGCTCATCTTTATCGACGACGAGGACACTCCCGAAATTGCCGCTAACGAAGCCGAAACCCCCGAAAATAAGATAATTGCCCTCGACGAACACCGTCACCTGCGCGAAAGAATACGCGAATGCTCGTCCGAATTTGAATGGACGGTGCTAAACTGCTTTCTGAACGGAATGAGCTATCAGTCGATAGCCGACCGACTGAAAACCAACGAAAAAGCGGTAGCAAACGCACTTGGCAGAATTCGGCGCAAGCTGACACAACAACTTTGATATTTGTCCCCAGTAGCTTAACCAAAGCATTGTCCTGGCAAAGATGGCCGTCACTTCGGCCCGGGGATAACAATATAATACTACATTTAAGTGAGGTAACAAAATGTTTGAAGACAAGACCTTAGTCTGCAAAGACTGTGGCGAAGAATTCGTATTCACCGCCGGAGAACAAGAATTTTATGAATCAAAGGGATTCGTTAACGAGCCCCAGAGATGCAAAAACTGCCGTATG
>JAFOCH010000013.1 GCA_017381395.1 Clostridia bacterium | reverse complement strand
CGCAGTAAATTTATTGACTCGCAGGTCATTGGCGGTAAAAGGAGCATACGCCGAAGTAAAAAGCTAATGCGAAGTGGCTTTTTGCTGGTTTTGCGGAATAATATCCGTACGACTGTCGCCGTTTATGGCGGAGGGCTATCCGATTTTTATCGTTTTTTGTTATGGGGATAAAATTTTGGGCAGCCGTTTTAGTTCATCAACGGCTGCTTTTTTGGTGAAAAAAAGTACCTTTTAACGAGGTTAAAAAAAGGGAGAAAAGAAAACAATGTTACACGATAACCTGTCAGTCAATCAGCTCGGACATCTTACCTTTGCAGGAGTGGATACCGTCGATATGGCAAAAAAGTATGGCACACCGCTCATGCTGATTGACGAAAACCGCATCAGACAGAGGGTTAGAACCTATGTCGGCGCGATGAAGAAGTATTTTGGCGAGGACGCCGCACCTCTCTATGCAAGCAAGGCGCTTTGCTTCAAGGGGATTTATAAAATTGTTGCCGAGGAGGGAATGTCGGTTGACATCGTTTCACCCGGCGAACTCTACACCGCTGCGGCGGCAGGTTTTCCGCTTGAAAAGGCATATTTCCACGGAAATAACAAGACCGACGAGGACATCTCATACGGAATGGATTTGGGCATCGGATACTTCATCTCCGACGGATACGAGGAGATTGACAGTATCGACCGAATCGCCGGAGAAAAGGGAATAAAGCAGCGTGTTTTACTCCGTCTTACTCCCGGTATCGACCCCCATACTAACGAAAAGATTTCGACAGGTAAGGTCGATTGCAAATTCGGTACACCCATCGAAACAGGCCAGGCAGAAAAGTATATTGCTTACACCCTGACGAAGCCGAATATCGAGCTTATGGGATTCCATTGTCATATCGGCTCACAGGTGTTTGACACCGAGCCCTTCTGCGATGCCGCCGATATTATGATTAAGTATATCGCCCATATCGAAAAGGTACTTGGCTACCGCGCATTAATTCTTAATTTGGGCGGCGGTATCGGTGTACGCTATGTCGAAAGTGACCCGTATATCGATATTGACGAGAATTTGCGGCTCGTTTCCGAGCATATCAGAATGCGTTGCGAGGAATTTGACGTAAAAATGCCGACAATTCTCATGGAGCCGGGCAGAAGCACTGTTGCCGATTCGGGAATGACACTCTACACTGTTGGTACAGTAAAGAGTATCAATGATTATAAGAGTTATGTTTCAGTTGACGGTGGAATGACCGACAACCCGAGATATACGCTTTACGGCTCGAAATATACAATGACGGTTGCAAATAAGGCAAATGAGCCCGCTGATTTCAAATGCACCATTGGTGGCAGATGTTGCGAAAGCGGCGACCTTCTCGCTGAGGATATTTATATTCAAAAGCCGCAGCGAAACGACCTTCTCGCAGTTTTTGTCACAGGAGCATATAACTACTCCATGGCATCCAACTACAACCGCATCGGCAGACCGCCTATCGTTATCATAAAGGACGGCGCTGACCGACTTGCCGTTCGTCGCGAAACCTTTGAGGATATGGTTGCCCGCGAGCTCGACTAATTATCGCAACTTGTTTCGACCAATAAGTACCTTTTGACAGAAATCGCATATAATATTATCGTCACTTGATAATCGGACGGTGATGCTGCGAATGTTTAACTGGCTAACTACGGAAAAAGGAATTTCGATATTTATTCTATTGGCTACTGTAATCTTTACTTATGCGTTAATAAGGATAAAAAGGCGACTTTTCCGCTATCTTTTCAAAAAGAAAACTGACGAATAAAAAAGCACGACTACGAAAAGTAGCCGTGCTTTTTTTATGTTTTAATTATTCTTCGTCAATCTTTGATTCTTCGATAACCTTTTGAGCGATGTTTGCGGGTACGTCCTCGTATCTTTCGAAATCGAGTGTAAACTTTGAGCGTCCCTGAGTGATCGATCTCATCGAGGTAGCAAAGTCGGCCATTTCAGCCATCGGAACTTCGGCTACAACCTCGCTCTTTTGATTTCCTGCGGGATTCATGCCGAGCACTCGACCTCTGCGCTTGTTGATGTCGCCGATAACGTCACCCATTGTGTCGTCGGGAACGGTTACCTTCAATGTGCCAATCGGCTCGAGGAGTACGGGACTTGCCTGAGGAAGTCCTGCCTTGTAGGCGAGATTTGCCGCCATCTTAAAGGACATTTCCGACGAGTCAACGGGATGATAGGAGCCGTCAACCAAAGTGGCTTTGAGTCCGACTACGGGGTATCCTGCCAGAACACCCTTCAACGCGCTGTCACGAATACCTTTTTCAACAGCGGGGAAGAAGTTCTTCGGTACAGAGCCGCCGAATACCTTTTCCTCGAATATGATATCGGTTCCTTCGCACGGCTCAAATTCCATCCAAACGTCACCGAATTGTCCGTGACCACCCGATTGTTTCTTGTGTTTTCCTTGCACCTTAACCTTTTTGCGAATGGTCTCGCGGTAGGCGATACGCGGAGCTTGAAGCTTAATTTCGGTCTGGAATTTATTTTTAAGCTTGGTTGCGATAACGTCGAGATGCTGCTCGCCGAGACCCGAAAGTATCATTTCGCCGGTTTCCTTATCCAGCTTGTATGTGATTGTCGGATCCTCTTCCATCAGTCGCGAGAAGCCGGAAGCGATCTTTTCCTCGTCGCCTTTCTTTGCGGCGTAAACCGCCATCGAAAGTACGGGGGCAGGGAATTTCGGCGGAGCCAAAGTAAGCTTTTTGTCGGCGGCCGAAAGGGTATCACCCGTTACAACGTCGCCAAGCTTTGCAACCGCGCCAATATCGCCGGCGCAAATTGCGTCGCAGTCAATCTGCTTTCCGCCTTTGAGCATAACCACCTTGTTGATGCGGATTTCTTCGTCGGTACGGGTGTTGATAATCTTAGCCGAGGGTGAAATTTTACCCGAAATAACCTTGAATATCGAAAGCTTACCGATGAATGGGTCGGCAACAGTCTTGAATACAATGGCTGCGGCAGGACCTGACGGGTTGCATTTGAGTTCAACTGCGTTGTCAGCGGCATCGGTTGCTGTTTCGCTTCTTTCGTCAGCGGTCGGAAGCACCATTGTCATCGCTCTAAGTGATGCGCCGATACCCTGACCATCGATTCCTGCGCCTGCAAATACGGGGTGGAGGTCGCCCGACATAATTCCGGCCTTGAGCCCCTTGATAATATCATCGGGAGTAAGCTCCTCTCCGCTGAAATATTTATCCATAAGCTCCTCGTCCTGTGAAGCAATTTCTTCATAAAGAAGCTCAAACATGTGATTTACGTCGTCATTGTTGGGCAGATCGATTTTAGTCTCGTTAATGCCGTCGTAGGAATAGGCGGTTTTGTCGATGAGGTT
>JAFOCH010000071.1 GCA_017381395.1 Clostridia bacterium | reverse complement strand
TTTTGCAGTCTAATACGTTACAACACCGCAGTACGCGACAGCGTTACTGCGGTGTTGTGCCTTTTATACTATCAAAAATCCATCTGTTTTAGGTGCTTTGCAGTTTTGTAGCAATAAATTCGGCTCGGTCTCGAAGCAACTAAGCAGCAGTAATACTTTGTGTATTACAAGGGTTTGTTGCTATGAGTCATGTCGAATTTATGCGAAAAACCAATTTCTCCCTATATGAGCGCTCCTAAGGCGATCTTTTGCTTATTCATTTTTAGTTGAAGAAAATGGGTGGAAATGCTATAATGTAAGTATCATTAAACAAGGGACGGAAAAAGCGAATATGAAATTCTTACATCTTTCGGATTTACATATCGGAATGCGGATAAGGGACTATTCGTTGCAGGAGGACCAGAAATTTATTCTGGACCGGATTGTCGGCATTGCAAAGAGAGAAAAGCCCGATGCCGTTGTAATCGCAGGAGATATTTATGACAAGTCGGTGCCGTCGGTTGAGGGTGTCCGACTGTTTGACGATTTTCTGACCGCGATTGCCGAAATTAAAATTCCCGTCCTCGCAATCAGTGGCAATCACGATTCCGCCGAGCGACTTTCCTTTGGCACGCGGCTGATGAAAATAAGCGGAGTGCACATCGCATCCACCTTTTCGGGTGCTCCCGAACGCATTACGCTGACCGACGAGCTCGGCGAGGTTAACTTTTGGCTTTTGCCCTTCATAAAGCCGGCTACCGTTCGCCGATTCTTTCCCGAAAGCGAAATAGCAACCTACAATGACGCGGTAAAAATGGCCATCGCCGCCGCTTCACTTAACCACGATGAAAGAAACGTTTTGGTAGCGCATCAGTTTGTCACAGGTGCGGCAACAAGCGAATCGGAGCAAATTACGTCAGGCGGAATCGATAACGTGGATGCCGAGCTTTTTGACGATTTCGATTACGTTGCGCTCGGTCACATTCACAAGCCGCAGAAAATCCGTCGCGATGAGGTACGCTACTGCGGCACACCGCTCAAATACTCATTCAGCGAAGCATCGCATAACAAATCCGTTTCGTTCGTTACCCTTTGCGAAAAAGGAAATATCACCATCGACGAAATCGAGCTTGTTCCCTTACGCGATATGCGTGAAATAAAGGGCAACTACGACGATCTGATGCTGAGAAAAAATTATGAAAATACCAACCGATTCGACTATTTACGAGTAATTCTCACCGACGAGGAAGAAATTCCCGACGCGATTGCACTTATGAGAAACATTTACCCCAACATAATGCGGCTCGATTACGACAACCGACGCACCCGAACAATAAGCGTCATTGACGGCGCAGACAAAATTGAAGATAAGTCGCCTCAGAAACTTTTTGACGAACTGTACGAACTTCAAATGGGTACAAAAATGAGCGAAAGCCAACTAAAAATCGTTTCAGAAATGGTTGAAGGTATATGGGAGGGTGAAAAATGAGACCGATAAAATTAACAGTCAGCGCCTTTGGCCCGTATGCAAGTAAAACGGTTTTTGACATGGATTTGCTCGGCGAAAAGGGACTTTATTTGATTACGGGAGACACCGGCGCGGGAAAGACGACCATTTTTGACGCCATCGTTTTTGCCCTGTATGGAGAGGCAAGCGGCTCATCACGTCAACCCGACACCTTCCGCAGTAAATATGCCGAGCCGGAAACACCGACCTTTGTCGAGCTTGTGTTCGACTACGCAGGCCAGGTTTATACAGTAAAGCGAAATCCCGAATACCTCCGCCCGTCAAAGAGAGGCGACGGTTTTACTTCCCAAAATGCCGATGCGACCCTCACCCGTCCCGACGGCTCAGTCGTGACCAAAACGAGAGAGGTCACAAAGGCGATTTCCGAGCTGATCGGCGTCGATAGAAACCAGTTTTCGCAAATTGCGATGATTGCGCAGGGTGACTTTTTGCGTCTATTATTAGCGGGAACGGCCGAAAGAAGCGCCGTATTCCGCCGAATTTTTAAAACCGAAGGATACGGAAAGCTGCAGGAAGCACTAAAAGCGAAATTCCGCGACGTAAACAACGAGCTATCCGAGCTTAACCGCGGCACAAGACAGACGGTCGAAGGAATCCGTCTGGCCGAAAACAGTCCCTTTTATGCCCAATTTGAGCAGATAAAAAGCGGCGAGGTTATTCAGTCGGACATGGCGATTATGGTAATCGACCGCATTTTAGCCGAGGATAATGCCGTGCTCAAATCGGCCGACCTAAATATAGAGGGATATGATAAAAAAATAAACGAAATCACCCTTTCGATTTCGAGGGCAAAGGATGCCGAAAAGGCAAAGCACGACCTTGAAGCCGCGCAAAAATACCTTATCGACAACCGACCGATTTTAAAGGAAGCTGAGTGCCGACTGAACGCCGAGGAGGCAAAAGCGGATGAGCGGCAGGAAATCAAACTGAAAATTCAGCAGCTCACCGAACGACTCAAAAAATATGACCAAATTGACCAATTTGACAAGGATATTGATGCTAAGCAAACCGAAATCACATCGACCGAAAAGGCACGCAATACCCTCAATGACGAAATTGTCGCACTCGACAAGACGATAGTCGAAACAAAAGCTTTCATTTCCTCCCTCGATGATGTCGAGGCAAAAAAGGTCGGTGCAGAAAACGAGCTTGACCGCCTGAATGAGATTAGCGAAAAGCTAAAAAGCATAGACGAAAAGCTCAAAAACTACGAGAGAATTAAAAAAGAGTACACCAACGCTTCGGATAAATATAACAAAGTAAAACAACTCTTTACCGCAAAAAATGCCGAGGCAGACCGACTCGAAGCGGCATGGCTCGACGAACAAGCGGGTATACTCGCCGCAACCCTTCGTGATGGTGACCCGTGTCCCGTTTGCGGCTCGACTAACCATCTCTGCCCCGCGACTTTGAGCGAAAACGCGCCTGACGAGGCGAAGGTCAAGGCGGCAAAGGCAGAGCGCGAAAAATTCCGCGCAGATATGGAAAGTGCTAGCGCATCTGCCGGCGAGCTGAAAGGAAAGGCACAGGCGCTTGGTAAAGAAATAATTGAGCTGAGCGGCGAATTTATTTCGGGCGAATCGACCAATCCGAAAGACGCCCTCGCCGAGTATAATAAAAGCCACGACCAAGCAGTAATTTTGGCAAAAGCCAAGGTAAATGAGCTTGACGCACTGATAAAGAAAAAAGCAACCGCCGCCGAAACTTTGCCAACCAAGGAAACCGAGCTTGGCAACAAAAAGGCGGAGCTTTCGGCCGCAGAGCAGAAGCTCGCTCGTCTTTCTGCTGAGAAAACGGCACTTGCGCAAAATAAAGATTCGGCGCTGGCAGAGCTTGAATTTAAGTCAAAGGCAGAGTCCGAAGGCGAAATTGCCGCTCTGAAAGAAACGAGCGACGCACTTGAAAGCGCATACATCAGCGCAAAGAAAAGCCACGACAAGCTTACCAAGGCCGTAGCCGAAAAAGAGGCGATCATAAAGGCACTCACCGAAAGCGTCGCAACCCACGTCGAAATTGACACCGACTCGCTTGAAACCGAGCTGTCAACACTTAAAACCGAAAAGGATGCGGCAAACGAGCTTCGCGACCGAATCACCGCGCGAATAAGCACAAACAAGGCGGCTCGAGATGATATAAGCCATCGTGCAAAGCGGCTTTGCGAGGTAGAAGAAAAATGGAAAGAGATAAAGGCACTTTCCGACACGGCAAACGGTTCGGTAAGCGGAAAGGAACGCATAGCACTCGAAACGTATATTCAGATGACCTACTTTGACCGCATTATCAGACGGGCCAACCTGCGACTGATGTCCATGACTGACGGACAATATGAGCTTATTCGACGCTCATCTACCGACAACAGACAGTCACAGAGCGGATTGGAGCTGGATATTAAGGACCACAGCAACGGCTCTTTACGTGCGGTAAGCACCCTTTCGGGCGGCGAATCGTTTAAGGCGTCGTTGTCACTTGCGCTCGGTCTTTCGGACGAAATTCAGTCGTCAGCAGGCGGAGTGCGGCTGGACACAATGTTTATCGACGAGGGCTTCGGCTCTCTCGACGACCGTTCGCTCGACCAGGCAATAAATGCACTCATACGGCTTTCGGATTCCAACCGATTGGTCGGAATTATCTCGCACGTCGGCGAGCTTAAACAGCGCATCGACCGTCAAATCGTAATCAAAAAAGAAAAGATGGGCGGTAGCAAAGCCGAAATCATCGTGTAAACACAATATCACATAAAAAAACGGCCGCTTTTTTAAGCGACCGTTTTTTTTTACTGTTTTTAATTAGAAATCAAAATCATCAAGTGCATCGGCGAAAGCGTCTGCATAATCACCCAGATCATCTTCGTATGAAATGCTCTTAAACTTAATACTCTCTGCAATCCATCTGTCAAGTCTACCTGATATAAAGGTGAAAAGTCCAATAGCTATACCAATTGCTGCAAGAGTAGCAATAAACTTTTTACCCGCGTCGGTGACAGAGCCGAGATAGTTTATAATATCCAGAGCCATTGTAACAGTCCAGATGATTATAGCCAAATTGTAAATATAGGATGCGAACGCGGTATCGATAAATGCGCAAAGTCCTGACAAAATAACGAGCGCAGCAGGAACAAACGTCTGTAATCCAACCGCAGTAAATGCTTCCTTAAAATCAACATTTCCACCACAAATCTTTGCCACAACAAAGAGAACGAGAGTAGAAAGTCCTATCCAAAGAGCAGCATCGATAATTCCTGCTAATAAAATCTGAATGATCGGAATCGACATTCTCATGCCTTCTACGACGAGGGCAGTGTCGGCAACGCTAAGCAACTTGCCGATAATAAATGCAATGGCAAAGATGGATGAAAAAATGATTGAAAGTATCAATTCCTTCTTTGCTCCGTTCAAAACGGCTTCCTTGGGGTTTGTAAAATAGGATTTGATGAAAGGCCACATATTTTTGAACGCTTCGCCAATCGGTGACGGCTTTGCAGGAGCTACCTGAACGGGCTGCTGATAAACCGGCTGCTGAACAGATGCCGGCTGCTGAACAGGTTGCTGACAGTCACATACGGCTCCTTCCTCTAATGCTTTTCCGCAATACATACAGAATTTTGACATATAAAACTCTCCTCACTTTTTTATAATAAATATGTATTCATAAGCTAAAATATAGCCCATTGAACCCTTTATTTAATAACGGATGCTATTCCACTGTCTTTTATTAAAATTATAACACAAGTCCCTTATTTTAGCAATAGCCGACTTTAATGAAAAGGACCGCAATTGCGATATCACAATTACGGTCTTTTTTTCTTTGGTGGAGACGGAGGGGATCGAACCCTTGACCTTACGGATGCGAACCGTACGCTCTCCCAGCTGAGCTACGCCCCCATATTCTCGCGCCGCTTAAACATTACACAAAGCGGCGCGTTGTAATTATTGTTTTTTATCAAAGATTGCCGTTGCGGTAATCCTCTAACCTTTCGTCGAAATAGCGGTCAAAATCGTCCTTGTCGTATTCGCCTCG
>JAFOCH010000070.1 GCA_017381395.1 Clostridia bacterium | reverse complement strand
TCTTTTGTTCTTCGGTGAGATTTTGATTTTGCGAATATGAAACCGCGTTTATCAAGGTAGATATTTCTTCTTTATCCGCGTCGGTCAGGATATAGGCGTCGCCCTTGTCACCTTTATCACCCTTGTCGCCTTTTTCGCCAGTAGCACCTGTCGCACCCGTTGCACCAGTATCGCCCTTCTCACCTTGGATGCCTTGCTCACCTTGGTCGCCTTTATCACCCTTGTCTCCCTTTTCTCCTTTTAGGTCGGCCGACGATGTGCCGCTTGCGGAAGTAATCGTCAGCACGGTACCATTCCACGAATGCGTAGCAGGTGTACCGTCCTTGCCATTAACGCCATCTTTACCATCAACACCGTCTTTGCCGTCAGCACCATCAAACTCACCGCTGTTCTTTGCTTCCATCAACGAATTAGCGATTTCTTGCTCGATACCTTCACGAGCATTAACGGCTAATTCTGCGGCATTTTCAGCCGTATTTGCCGCCTGCTCCGCCTTTTCCGTATAGCCCTTTGCCAACGAAATAGCCGCCGAAACATCGGATGCTTCTTTGTTCTCGGTGAATTCGCCATTTGACGTTAAATCAAATCGCAGCTTCATCGGGAACGAGTACAATATATATTCGATTTCCGTTTCTGATACCTTCGAAAAAATCAGTCGAATTGTCACGTTTCCGCCGTTGCTTGTCACAGATTGAGGTATCGGGCAAACAATGTTTTCGCTCACAACCTCGCTCATAACAATCGTCTGACGGCACCCTGCACCATCCTCCGCCTCGAATCGATACCCTGCACCTTCGAGCTTTGCAAGCAAGTCACCGCTAATTTCCACGTTTAAACGAGTAGCATTGTGTTCCCCTTGCATACCGCCGAATTGCACGTTTGACGGCGAAACACCATCAAGCGAAACGGTGTATTTTATTTCTCGCATATTTTCACTCCTTTAATAATTAAGGGGCGGATTTCTCCACCCCTCTTTTCTTATTGCTTTTTAATAACCTCTGTACGCCTTCCAAAGCTCATCAATTACATCCGTATAATTCCCTGTGTATACGTATGTATCAACGTTATTCCGTCTTAATCGGTTAAGCTCTGCCGCACTTGTAATTTTTACGTACTGTCCGTTTTCTTTATAATACCAATCACCTGTGCCAAAACCTTTGGTCTTGTTCTTTGAATAATCGCTTTTGCCCTCGACCTCATTCAGCCCGATTAACAAATCCTTCTGCTTCTGGCTCATATCGGTATTATTTACCGCTTCGGCATATTCAGATTTTGAAACTCCGCCGCTTCCGTCAAAGTCCTTGTCCGCAATATCCAATGCAATGAGCTCCGAAACGTCATAACCGTATCCCTGATATTCCTTCCATTTAGCATATTTACCTTCGAGCTCATAATCGCTAACCTCGGTTTTAGCCAACATATTCGCGTATTTATAAACCTCGCTGACGGCTTCTGCCTTTTTCGTGTAGGTCATTGATTTATAACCCTTGCTATTGAACAAATCAACGAGCATATTCTGCGATAATTGACCTTTTTTGGTATTATATTGCGTGTATTGGTCGGCATCGAGATAAATTCTCTCCCCACCAACAGTAAAGCTTTTTGACGCCTTTCTTGGAATCACAGCACCATCGCCTGTCTGCTTGAATAAATCAGCCAATTCAGCGTTGACGTCTGTTTCCTTTATTGTCGAGCTATAACCTGGCGACAACATATTTTCGAATACGCGTAAAAAGAAATTATCGTTTGTGTCCTTTTCCCCGAAAGCATCGGTGTACGGCATTTTTTGATTTTCCAAAATTGGTGTCTTGCCCATAGCGTTTTGGAAAAATTCATAAAGTTTCTTTTCAAATCCCGTTGCATCACCGGGCACAAAATTGCTTCTCCTTGTGTCATCGAACGTACGTGCCACCTGACCGAACAACGTCGGCAAAGCTTGTGAGAAATAACTGGATATTGTTTCGCCGCCAACCTGTGTCAATACGTCCTCTGCATCAGAATATCGAGCGGCCGCTATTGTATCACGAATACCATTGAGCATAGAAAGATTTATAACCGGTTCTAATGAGCTATACGCAGAATCAACAAATGCAGTAACAATGTCTTTTTCATTGTCTGTAAATGTGTTTGCGAATTCAACACCCATAAAGAACGGAATACACACCGGGGCCATCCAATCGACAGTATATGAATGACCGAAAAGTTCTATCGAATATTCCTGTTCGCCGTTAAGACGTTTCAAAGCGTCCTCATCGTCATATCCGAGACCGCCGATAGCGATTCCGAGATTTGACAAGATAACACCTAAAACAAACACACCTGTTCCGGTTAATCCGGAGCTTATGCCGTCAATGAACTGCGATGCAGTAATATTGCCATTTTTAAGGTCATACGCCCCTTTGGATAATGTTTTTATCAACCCAACAGGACTATATTCAATTCCGCGCTTAACAATATTTATCGGTGTTTTCTTGAATGGCAATATACCTTCAATTAAAAGGTTAGCCGTCTTATTCGACCTTGAAAAACGAGAAATGGTGTTAGCGAAAGCGCTCGCATCTCTGTATGTAGCTTTTTGAGCTTCCTCGATAGCGTAATTTCTTGCTTCGTTGAGTATCGCTTCGTCAATGTTATTAAGGTCGATGTTTCTCGCCTGTAAAAATCCACCGAGAGCCCTCTTGTAATGCATTTTCAGGAATATCATATCCTCTTCTTCGAGCCTGTCAAAATTGGATTTTCTAAAACCTTCAAGCACCTTATTCTTGAAAATCTTTTGTTGCTCTCGGATAGCATCGGAAGGATTCATTTTTCCGTTTCCGGTAATGATGTCAGCTACCTTTTCAAAATCAGATTTGGCAAAATCTTTATATTCCTTATTAACGATAACAGAAGTAGTGCGATTTTCTTGCGAAACAAACGCTTTTTCCATACCTGCCTTAATGGTGTCTTTGAGCTTAATCGCAGGCATAAACACCGCGTTTCCGAAAAGGTTTCGAATATGAGTTCGAGGATTGCCAAGCATAGCCAGGTATCGCCAAGCATTCCATTTATCGAGGAATGTTACGGGCACCTGTTCGGCTATATCCTGCATAATCTCATCAACGATATTCTCGGTCTCTGTTCCCGGTTTAGCGGTAACGAGCTGACCTGCCAAAGTCTCATCAATGGTAATCTGTTCGTGTTTACCCTTGTGTTTCTTTTCAAGGTCACGATTCAACTTATCAACCGTCTTTTGAACGTAGTACAGCTGACCGACACCACTCATTTTTTTGAGTAATGAGAACGCCTGAACAGTTTGTCCTGCTCTTGTTGCCACCTCTGATAAGTCGGCTACAAGCTCCATAACTTTGAGTGTATCTCCGTTTTCGGCATACATTTTGAGCAGTATTTCTCCCTTTGCAATATCGTGCTTACTAGGAATTTTGTCACCGTTGGCTACCTTGTTCCAATCTCGCTCCGCTGTTCCATTTTTGAGAGAGTTTTCAGCAACCTTAATTGACTCTTTGTTACTTATCGGAACGTAGGAAAGCGCATCTTTCAAAATTGCCTCATCGGTATCGGCTACCATTTCGTCGGTAAGAATACCCGATTCTAATACAGTACGAACAAATCGACGAGTGTTTCGCTTATCGCTTACCTGTCTAGGAACGGTAACGTCAACCTTTGGATTTTCGCCCTTTTCAATAGCACCATATTTTTCGGTTGCCTCGTCCATTAAACGTTGCAGCTCGTTGAGATATTCTGTTTGCGATATTTCGCCCAATCTCACACGTTCAGCCAAACTCGACGTCTTATCAACAACATCATCCTCAAAGGAATAGCGAATATCGTTATCATCCTCGTTGAATCGCTCTGATAGAGGAATAACTTTGCCATTGTCATCGTAGGTTATAGGGTCCGCGGATTTCACGAGATTTTCGTCAAAGAAAATTATTTCATTTCCTACATCAAAAGAGCCGTCCCGAACATTATTTATTCGCAACGAATCGTAGCCCTCTAATTCAGCCCATTCTGCTATTTCGCCATTGGTTGCTTTGTATCTTCCGTCTGCATACTTTAACAGCTCATTGGGTATTACAAGGTCGCTCCACACACCATATTGAGCATCAATAGTAAGCATTTTTTTAGGAAAGCCATATAATGCATACGTACTTTTTTCGCCTTTAATTTGATGGGCAATTTCAGTAGCTTTGCCTGACTTATCTCCATAATTCGATGCGACATCTACGTTGTCTATGGTGTATATCTTGCCGTTCAATGTTGTTTCTTTTGCGAAAACAGTTTGTCCACCTGTTGTACCTCGATACAATTTTAGCGGATTGCCATTTTCGTCAAGAATTGCTCCCATATTTTTTGCTTTTTCATCAACCATTTTTTGCGCTGATTCTTTATTCCAGGATTCAACATATCTTTGATATTCGGCATCTTGTTCGGGGGTAATTTCGAAGGAATGATTTGTCTTGTCATCATTTTCGGGCATAGAAAAAGCAGAGTCGTCTAACCCTGCATTAGTTCTTTCAATATTTTGCTCTTGCGAGGAATAATAACCCACACTTTTATCTGCAGACAAATTCTGCACATCACCGTCATTGGTGGTGTTATTTTTTTGAGCGTTTGCATTATCGACGTTTCTCAAAACGGCTGCAAAATGATTTTCGAGCTTAACGATTTTCAAACTGACCTTTTCGCCTTTTAACCGAGCTTTCAGCCACGAAATAAAATCGTGTATGAATCGCGATATAGCATTTCTGTCCTCGCTATTCACCTCGTTGATAAATCGTTCAAGCGTGTTGCCTTTTTCATTAAACAGCATTTCACTTGTGAAATTGGCGATTATTTCATGGTCGGCGGCTGTCGGGTCCAGCGTCTTTCCATTCGCCTCGTAAATATCAATAATCGATTGCCTATACTGACCGAGACGAGCAGGATGCGACCTGCCTTTTGCTTTTCCGCTTATCCAATTTTCAAAGACCTTGCTGTCAAACACAGCTTTTGCATATTTATTGTACATTTCGGGATTAAGCTCTGCATAATGCGTGATTTCGTGCTTGAATATCTCCACAACCGCATCAAAGGTCGTCTGCCCTTCGTGTAGATAAATAGTCTGTCCGTCAAAGAAACCGCGTGTTGTACCCTTAAATGACTTTCCGCTTGCCGTTCTGCCGCCGTGTGATAAATCATCGATTACAACCGTATAGCCGAGAGCTCTACCAACCGACTGAACGTAAGCTTGTGCTTCTGTGAGCGGCTTTTCTCTGCCATCCATTAAACGAATGGTTTTGTCATACTCGTTTTCCTCAACCGATTCAAGCGTTTCATTATCCAAATAATCCGCTTCGGCAATTTCACTTTCGGTAATGGTGTCAATATCGCTACTCGATTCAACGTTGACCTCAGTATCAATATCGGCATCAATATTAGTATCAAAGTCAACATCGGCACTATCAGTTCCCGATACGTCGGTTGCTGTGTTCGATGCTTTTGTTTCAATAACGCTGTTAGAAACCTCACCGGGAGTTGTTGTATCGGTATCATTGATAAGGTTCGACTGCAATTCCTCATCTATTGAGGCAGTTTCAGACAAATCGGGAGCGTTTTGTATCATTTCTTTGGCTTCAACAATATCGTTTTTCAGGTCATTAAATTCCTGCTCAACAATTTTCGAATCAGCTTGTTTAACTCCGGTTTGCACCAATTCTTGTAACTGACCGAGTTCAATATTAGTCGCTTGATTTCCTTTACTTTCGATTGTTTCAAGCAAAGTAGAAATTTCCTGTTTAATCTCAACGCTAATTTCAGGATTATTCAGAGCGTTGCGCGCGTTTTCAATTAGTCCGTTAATTCCGTCCGTATTCGACCTGATACTTGCACCGGTAAGACTTTGACGATATGTAGATTTAATATCCGCAGCCCCGAACAAAAGACTTACCAAAGCACCGCTCGCAAACGAAATAAACGCCTCTTCCGAAAATAAAGAAATATCGTTATCCTCATTGTAAACAAAGTTTCTTACAATCGGGTCAATTACTTCCTGCAAATATTCCTCAAAGCCCTCTGACATCATACTTGAAATCTTGTATGTGGCAGTGCCGAGTAAAGCCATTGTTACTTTACTTAATCCTTTATTTACGAGGGTGTTCTGCATTTTGCTTAATAACTTTGTCGCAACTTTACTACCACCGCTCCAACCGTACATGGAGCCAAGCGCTTTTTCGAGACCCACTTCAAGAGCGCCGTTGATAACTGCATATACGGCAGCTTCATTCTCTGCTTTATTTTCTTTTAAAGCATCTGTATATGATGCCCCCGAAGAAGAAGCAAACATCATTGAACCTTGCAAAAGTTGCATTGTCGAACTGCTTAAACCCATAGCGGGATTAGCTAAACTTAAAGCAAACATGGGCGCTTGTTGACCTATTGATTGCATGGAGCTATACCATACCTTGCCCCACGTACCCGAACCAGCAATTATTTCGGCTGTTGCCAACGAAATGACCGAATCGGTTGATAATGCCACTTTAAGTTCGTGACTTTGCGGAGCTTTAACTCCTATGCCGTTGTCCGTCATCATATCAACAAAACCAATTAAACCTTGACCAAACTTTTCAAACCCTGATGCAAACGATACGCCAGTTTTCGTAAAGAAACCAGCATTTTCGGCAAGCTCTTTTGCTTCTCTATAATTTATATCCTCTTGTATTCCGCGTTTGTACGCATAAGCAGATTGTTCGTCGCCTTTGCCTAAATAATAATTATAAACACCCTTTTGAGTGGCGGTCATAAATTCGGTTGCTTCATCACTGGAACCAAGATTTGCATATTTATCAAAATCATCTGCCGCCAATGCCTTCAGTTCGAGCCCTGCGCTTTCGGATTTTGCATAAACTTCGGCTAAAATTAGACCATTATTCGCGTATGCTTTTGTGTCGGTGGTTGTTTTAATATAGTTATCAAAAGAAAATTGCAACAATTTATTTTCGTTAAAAGTTTTTTGATGATTTTTATGTAGATTATAATAATCGTCTTTTGTTAAAGTGATTTTATTATCGAAATATAAATTGTCACAATATCCCGAAAGCGCCCATTTCAATTCAGTTTCTGTCAGCGTTTCTCCATTTTTAATTTTACTGCGTATTTCTTGCATTTTTAAATAAGGAACAGGAACCGCACCAAAATCCTTTTTAAACTCATCGGATGCGCTGTGGTCTAGTCCGGAAACACCTGTTTGATTAGTGCTGCTCTCAAAAGCTTCATCAAACATTTTAAGCCGCCTATCAAGTACAGGCATTTCATAATATTCAGAAAGCTGTTTAGCTTTGCTTTTATCAATTTCAAGCTGTTTTAATTTGATAGCTTTATCCCAAGTCTCTACACCCTTTTGGTCTCCGTTTTCTTCGGCGTTGGCTCTTAATGATTTTAAAAATGCCATATTATCGGTTTTGTAGTTACCGGTAGATTCGCCAAGTAAATTCTTTTTCACTTTATCAACAGTTTCATCATCTACTATTTCGTTGCCGTTTTGCTGTGTTTGAAGCAATTCGAGCAAATCTTTTGACGTAACAGCATCCGCCTTTAAGGCATTATCGACGGACGTTTTAAAGCCGTTTACCGCATCACTTCTCTTTTTCGCAAGCGCTTGAGCATCAGAAATCTGTTTTATGCTTGATGATAAGTAATCGGATAACTGATTATACGCCTTATCGTCGATAAAACCTTTATAACGAGGCAATTCGGTTAATACACTTTTATAAGCATTTACATCGGTGCTACCGTTTAGATTTTGAATGGTATTTTGAAAATTGCCTATCTTGTCCTCTGCATAAAGAACATCGGCATAATTCTTTCTTGACTTATCTTCTTGAACTAAAATATCAGCAAAATTTTTCAAGGTTTTTACCCCCTCAAAAGAGCTTCTCTATGATTTTTCGCATAATTACTAGCTTTTATAGCAGTTGCGATTATATTGTTATTGTTTGGCGCTGGCGTTGGTGTAGTATATTTCGTGTAATCAATGCCCAACGAATAACACAAAGTTCTTAATGTTTGACTATCTATGTTGCCCGAACCCGCTAATCCGTTAAGATATCTCCAAGCGGAATCGTCACCTGCATAATCTCTCAAATCTTTGGCGCGCTTGTAATATGTGTTCTCGTTCGATTTTGCCTCGCTTGTCGCCTTTTCAGCCGCCGCAATTCTTGCCGCCTCTATCGTTGCCTCCGCTTGCGCATTTGCTGCATCAAGAGCCGCCTGGTTGCTATAAGCTTGTGACATAAGTGTATTATAGAGATTGGTGTTAGTGGTGTTAAGGTTATAATCGATTTCAGCGAAGGAACTAGCACGATTCTGTTCAATCTGTGCAAGATACTGTTCAAGCTGTAATGTAATCGAATCAATGGCCGCCTGCTTCTGTGCGCTGATTTTAGCATCAGCATTACCTCTCGACACCTGAATAGCCGTCTGCTGTGAAGCAGTTAAACCGCTGTCAGTTAAACCGAGTGAAGCTTGTCTCTGCTTTAAATTACGCTCATTAACGAGCTGTTGCAAAGCGGCCTCGTCATATAAACCTTTGTATTGGCTACCGACCTTTTGCGTGTCGGCTTCTGCCTGTTTATTTACCTGGTCTCTTTGTGTATCAAAAATTTCGCCGACACTTTGTTTATAAGCGTCGGCATTTTCTTTATTCTTTTTGGCTGCATCAGCATACTGCGCTTGTGCTTGTGCAACATAACTCATTATTTAATGCCCCCCATTACTTTGAATTTAATTACAAATCCACCAAAAACAAACTGCCCTGGCGACGAGATTTTAAGCCCGAAATGTCTTAATCTCTTTTGCATTGGCAGTTGTCTGTATGTTTTTATGAAATTTTCGTTGTCGGGTGTTTCTGCTTCGAGACCTATTATTCTCTCTCCAACAGTACCGCGCTGTGTAATATACGAAAGGGTAATATCTCCGCCTTTTTCGCTACCTGCGGTCAAATATACCTGCTCAATCGACTTGTAATAATCCATCATTCCGAAATCAAACCATTTTGTAGCAAAGGAACATGGAATATCTAACATATCGATTTTTTCTAAACTGGATGAGCCGACCAAATAATTATCATAAGCGGACAATTCATTTAATCTACATACCCAGTTATATGTGTTCGGTTCAGTATCGTCCTCATATAAGCGTTCACCTCTAACAGTAATCAGCACGTTCTCGTTCACGTTTGCCACGTTCACCACGTCATAAACAAACTCCCATTTATACCATTCAATTCGACTTTCGGCATCGTCCGTCTTGCTGTATGAATAAATGTTTGTAAATCCGTAGTTATCATAGTTCATTACGAATACTGTTTTATTACCGAGAGAAAGCAGATAATATCCCTGCCAACTTGTCGCAGAAGCGGTCAGCTTTGGATTATCAATCTTTTTAAGCTCCTGTTTTATGAGCTTTTCGATATTGCCGCTTATAGCATAGATATTTCTTTCACTCGTCATTGAGTGAGTGACAATCTGATACACCTTGCCTGTGCTATTCGCCCATACCAAACGATTTCGGCATAATTGCACAGTTTCAGGCAAATCGCAACCTATATCGTCATTGATGTTTGCGGTCGGGAATGTTGCGGCATAAGAGGTTACGTCTGTGACAGCACCGCTTGAAAGCTGCTCTACCGTCACTCCTTCACCCTCAACGCAGGTCGCAATATATACCGAATGTTCCTTGAAAATAACGAGATTATTTCCCATTTTGGCTAATTTAGTGATTTTTTCACTATCCGAGCCAACCCTCAAATAGTTGTTTTCGGGGAAATAAAGTGGATTATCAACATCCGACCATATCAGCTTGTTCGGTTCTGCTCCTGCCATAAATAGAAATGAGCCGCCGCTAATGCCACCCGTGGAGCCGCCATACCAAACCGCCTGTGTATTGCAACACACTTTATCAGCAGTATCTACGTCACGTTCCAAATGCAAAATAACGTTTGACGAACCCGAACCTGCACCAATGCCTTCACCGTTTCCTTCTGTAAATCTAGCCGCTATTGTGAGTTGAGAATATTGTGCGTCATAATGACTTTTGTTTTCAAATCGCACATTAAGACTTTTATATTTTTCATCTAATTCGCCAATTATATCGTCTTTGCCAAAATCAGCATCCCACACTCCGCTTTGACCATCTACAACGAATTTCTGATAACCCCATTTTTTGGTATAAAACTCAACTGTAATCGAGGCACCTTCTTTTTGTTCGGAAGGAATATATGCGTGCAAATAATTGCTATCTTCTTCATCATCCTTTGAAGTACATAAAATCTTATGCTTTCCGTTTAAAAGGTTATATCCCTCAAAGGTTGTGCCTGTTACCGAGCCATCGTTTGTAAAATCGTTATTCACAATTACGGTTGGTTCATAATATTCGCCGCCATAGGTTTCAATATCCGTTAAATCCTCTATTTCAATTTCTGTTCCATATTTGCCCTCATCAATTTTAAAACGCTGAACACCGCACAATAATTCTTCATCTTTTAAATACGAATAATAGCAATAAATATACTGTTTGCTTGCGCTTAAATGCCCTGCAAATACAGCCGATTTAACCGTACCGTCAACTGAGAAACCTGTGCCATTTGTAGCCGTTCCGTTATCATCATAAAAGAGTATTCCTATCTCTTTCTCCTTGATTATACGATATACTCTCAACCGCTTGCCGTTGTATGAAATCTTAATGCCCGTATTGAGCATTTTATCGTTGGCATAATAGGAATTGCATTCAACGCCCGGTCTTGTTTTAAGCACGCCGTCATTAAACCACATATTCGTACATTCGGTGAGCTGATTATCAAATATCTCGGTGGCCTGACGAGATACGTTCAAGCCACCACTTAACAAAGGAATTGATATTCTTGCCGATTGCTTACCCCTCATTGACGGATAAATCATTACGATTCACCCCCGAATATATCGGTAATACCGCTTTCCATTCGAGTAAGTCTTGCCTTCTTTTGATTATAGAGAGCCGCCATCAATGATTGGTTGTCGCCATCACCTTCACTTTGAGCCATAAGCATAGCCACACCATAAGGCATAACGTCACGAACGGTATCGTCATTGAGTTTAAGCTCGTCATTCATAGAGGATAATACTGGCAAAGTTTCGGTCCTTCCTTCTGCTCTGAAAAGTTCCTGATATATCATCTGAATTTTAACGAGAGCGTTTTTCTTTATTTCAGCTTCGCCGCTGATTTCTCCGTTAATATCGTTATATCCGATTAAATTCATCGCGATATTAAATACCTGTGTTGCCGTCATCCATCATACCTCCTGTCATTCCTGCATCGGTATATCCCTGCTGTAACATTCTTATCTGTGCCTCTTTCGGCAAGTTGAGAAACAATTCTCTCTTATCATCGGGTAGAGAATCCAATATTCCCTTAACGCTCATATCGCTAAGCTGTTCGTCGGGAGCTGTGGGAATGCTACCACCGCCTGTCGCGGTCGGCATCGGTTCCTGCTGTTGCATAGAAGCGCTTGTTTTAAGCTCTTTAATAAGCGCATCAACCTTCGGAATGGTTCCCTTCGGCAATCTGTCAAGATACTGAATAACGTCAATAATCTGTCTTTCGAGCAGGTTATCGAGAGTTCTGACCGACTGACTTTCGCTCCAAAGTGTAGAAGCACCAACGTCAACCTTAACCGAAATAAGCAAAGTCTTATATCTTTCACTATCAAACGGCATATACCAGGTTCCGTTTTCATCGCTGATTTTAAGCGCGCGTTTTCCGTACATCGATACCCAAAACTCCGCCCAAATTCTCGCCACGTCCTCACAGAATTGATAATATCTGTTTTGGAGCATCTGTAACGGCATAGTAGCCGCTTCACGAAGCGCGATAATAGCCGAAGTGTTGTCGGGGTTCATATTACCGAGTGCCGCATCGTTTGCTCCCGCCTGCATCATTGTCTGCGATACCAAGCTCGCAATGTTCTCATTAAATGACGGAGAAAAGTTTGGCGGATTTACGTATGAGATAGGATTGCCGGCGCTTCCGTAATACTTAATAATCTGGCCGGGGTCATTAGTAACCGGACCGGTAATAACCTCACCATCAACGAGCATAATCGGCATACCCATCATCATAACTGCCCAAACGTTTGCCGTCAGCATTCTGTTAATGGCAATCTGATTCGGAATAAGGTGAGTAATTTCGCTTTCGCCATAAGCTGAATTACGTCGAATATCCCAGCGGAAAGAAGCGAGCGGATATAATCTTATACCCAAATCCCACTCTTTACGAATAACAGCGCTTTCCGTAACCTTTATTGCTTTGATGGTGTAATCGCCATTATCGTCATATTCTTTCCACATTTTTGTCAGGACAGTTGCCTTTTTGCTCTCGTCAGGTTCAAGCTCCGAGCGGTCGCCAGCTTCATATCCGTTATCCTTATCGGGTTTAATATCATCTATGTTGCCGATTCTGTTGCGCTTTGCTTCGCGTTTCAGTTCAGCTACACTCTTTCTCTGCGAAATAATGATAAACGGCTGATTTTGGATTTCCTCGCATTGAGCATCGCCGTAATAGATGTTTTCTATATCGAGGACATCACAATCAATGTCACCGGTAATTGCTACCTTTCTTTCATCATCGGCATAAAGCCCTGTTTTAATATCAGGATTCCAATACGTATATAAAATGCTTTCGCCGCTGATATATGCGTTATCAAGCACCTTTGCGAGAAGCTGATTGTATTTAAGTCTTTCGGCAGTTGTCCTTTCATAATCGCCGAGAGCCGACATAGTTAGATTGATTTCATTAACGTCGGGAATTTCGCCTGTATTTGCGCCAAATTCGGCAAATTCACCACCAGCGATACTTTTCTTTACTTCACTGACTTTATCTGCAATGCCCAGCGTATTCGGTACACCATCGGCGCTATACATAATGGCTATCGGTGAAGCACCAATCATCGCCTTTTTATATTCGCCGATTCGCCTGATAATGTTGTACCTTACGAGCGGACGTTCCGAGCCACACTTTGCTCCGTGCCATTGGTCGCCGACATAGAAACGTTCATTTCGTTTGTTCTGCTCATATATGCCTCTGTCACCAATCTGCGATTTATATTCTCTTGCTTTTTGATATTCCGAATAAATCTCTTTCGGGGTAATTTTCATCTTTCAAAACCTCCTGATTTACTTTGCTTAAATATTCCTGCAAAGTCTCTCACTCACCTTGCACCAATATTTAATAAAACACTTCAAAGGGGACGGTTTCCCGCCCCCCTGAATTCTGATTAGTATGTGTAAGTAAAGATAGAGCCCTTCATCGAATCCTTAACGAGTACATCGTAGTAGAGACGATAATCGAACTTATAAGCATCTGTTGTCTGGTTAACGTCAGGTGAGAAGGTACGAATCTTCTCGGTCTTCTTAACGAGCATAGCAGCGTTTCTCGGCATAGCGATAATACCAACGCTTTCAGCACCGCCGGCAACTTCGAATCCGTCGTTACCGAAATTATAAGCAGTCTTCATACGATTGTCAGATACAGGAATGATGGTAGCATTATCAATCTTCTGTACCTTTGTTGAAATCTCGCCGTGCTTGAATTCGTCAACGCGAAGGTGTCTGTGGATTTCGGGAGTCGCCATAAGAGCAGCATATACAGTCGGGTTAACGTAAAGGACAATATCCTCACCGGTAAAGCCGGTTGCATCGTTTACCTTTCCGATAGCATTAGCGATGAGACCGTAAACGTTCTTTGCGAGAGTTTCACCCTCACCGAGAGCAACAGTCTGACCTGCGCCGTTTGCCTTTGTAGCGATGGTCGAGAAGGTATAAGCATCTACTTCGGGAGCTACCTTTGTGCGAACAAATTCGCTCATTACGCTAGCTGCAAGATTAGCAATACCTGTTTCATCCATATCCTCACGGTCAATAGAGAAAGAACGTGCTCTGTCCTTTTCAAGCGTGAATACCTGCTGTGTTACGGAAACAGCACCCTTTGCGAATCCTGTGTCCTTGTCATAGTCGCCGAGACCGGCAAATCCAATAACAGGGAGCTTAACCTCATGAGCTCCAACGAATTTAGCGGCCATACCCTTGTCTTCAAGGATGGCTGCCTGAGATTTCTGAACGAGAAGCTTATCAAGTTCAGTTGCGAATTTAGTTGCAAAAGCAATATTGTTGATTGACATTTAATTTTCCTCCAATTTTTTAATGCCCCCATATACCACGCATCATAGCCGAAATTGAGGAATCAGCGCCGTTATCCGTATCGGTTTTCATTGTCCCTGCGGAAGCGGTCGCCGCCTTCTTTGCTTGTGCGGCATTCTGCGCAGCACGAGTGGCGTTTTGATGTTTAAATCTTAAATAAGCATCAGTTAAACTGATTTTCTTTTCGCTTGCGATTTGAATAACCTTTTTCGGAATATCCTTTACGGCTTTGATTTCGTCAGGGAACATATCTTGCAGTTCTTCAAATTGAGCCGCAATTCTTTCACGTTCCGCCTGAATATCAGCTTCCGATTCGGCCTTCTCGTCATCAAGCATTTTCTGTACTGCGCCTGCGACCTTTTCTTTTTCAGCGCTTAAAAGTCTGCGTGCAGCTTCTTCGTTGCCACCGCAATCACGCTTTAATCGGTCGAGGTCAGCGGCTTCTTGCGCTTCGGAGAGTTTAGATAAAAATTCTTTTACCGTCTGCCCTCTACTTGCCGCAAGCTGTCTGACAGCCGAAACAGTATCCTCATAAGCGAGACCTTTTTGCGATAATGTCGCTGCCTCTTGCATTGTGAGGTGTCTGTCCTCGTGATTAAATCGAATAAGCAACATTGGCTCATCGGCGCCACCGGTGTCCGCATCTGTCGAGCCATCATCGGTTGTTTCATCGATTACATCATCGGATTCAGCTGTCTGTGCATCGTCGGATTCAATAGCTTCGGTGTTCGGTGTGGTGTCCTCTCCGTCTGCTGTTGTATCTTCTAATGCTGTGGTTGTGTCGGCGTCTGTCGGCGTGGTATCTTCGAGAATCGCCGCCATATCAATAGTGTCCATAATTTACCTTCCTTTCATGGTGAGAAAAGATTATATTTATAAAGCGTTTTGCCTTATAGCATAATATCCGGCTGTTCATCGCCGTTGTAGTTAAGGAAATTTTCATATTCCTTTTGAGCCCTCAAAGCTTGTTTAAGCTCAAAATCGCTCATAGTGTTTGTCTGTTTCTTCTGTCGATTGCTTGTTTTACCGATAAAGAAACCTATAAAAAACGCCGCAAATGCAGTCATTACACCTAAAAACAAATATCCCATTAGTTCCATCCTCCTTGCATATCTTCCGCCATCATAATTCGCGTTGACGAATGTTCGGCTCTGTACCGTTTCTTTTCTTCATCAGGCGTTATCGGTCTGAATAGTTTAATATCTTCAAAAGCATATCGAAGCGCATCCATCAAGTGATTGTCGCTGTCTGACGGCTTGTTTGTCGAATTGCCAAGTTTATCCTTTGTGTAGCAGTAGCTTGATAACTCGGCTATTGCGTTTTTACAACAGGGATGAACAATCAGTTTGTACTCCTGTATCTGCGCTATGCCGTTCGTGATACTGTCCTTACCTTTGGTCGCAGGTGTTACCCTGGATATTCCCATTCGGTGCAGGTCATCGTTCGATTTTGGTTCTGCGCTGTCCGCTCTGATGCGCTCTTTTGCAAAACCTTTACTACGTATCATTTCGGCTATATCGGAATTGAGCATCCGTCTCTGATAATGCTCGTCATAGATATAAGCAATTTTATCAATGGGATTGACCGCAGCGGCAATAAATGCTGTCGGGTCATTCGTGTAGCCATAATCGAGACCGAAAATATGTCTATATTTCCATTGTTCGTCTGTTTTATTACCGTCTTTATCCTCATAAACGCCGATATTATTAGCGTCAAACTGCTTAATTTCCCAGTTCTCGAACACAAGTCCTTCACTTACACCCCATTCACCGAGCCCTGCAACAGCAAATTTGCGAGGATTTTCGCGCTTCATTCGCTCGAATATCGCTCGGTCAGTATCATCGAGAAACTCGTTGCATTCGTAGTTGGTTGTGTATCGGTCAACGTCATCGTTTTCTTTATCAAAGAACCGACTTTTCAACCAATGATGCTCATTCCACGGGTTAAATGTAATCGTTGTCTGTTTAAAAAGCGGTTCCGGTACACTACCACGCGGAACAGATAAATCCAGCTTGTCAAAATCATCCTCGCTCGGTATTTCATAAGCTTCCTCAATCCATACCCAGCAAAGATAACCCTTATCAACGGTTGTTGATGCCAGTTTCAGAACATCGTCAAAACCTCGAAAGAGAATTTTCTGTCCTGTTGGCAAATACGTCATTTCCATCGGTGAAACTGTGCATTTCCATAAATGATTGACTTGTAGCTTCGATATAGCCCATTTAAGCTGCGCAAAGGTTGACGTTCTGTGGGTGTCCATTACCTGACGAACAACAAGAGTATTTGCCTGGGGATATTTCATCATCCGATAGATAATATTAAGAGCAGTAGTAGTAGATTTCTTGCTACCCTTACCGCCCTTTAATACTCTGTATCTCTTTTCAGACCGCCAAAAATGTCCGTAACCTTTACCGACAATATCAGGCAAATAAACGCTATTCGGCAACCTTATCACCGCCGAGAATAATCACCTGATTAACACCGGTTGTCTCGTTTCCGCCTTCACCAATTAAGGACCGGAGCTCCTTTTGAGCCGCCACGTCACCGCCTTTGGCTGCTTTAAATAGTCCGAGAACAACTAAAACCGAATTATCCGCCTTGTCCATTTCAAATCCATACTGCGCCAATTCGTTATAATCGTTTGAGTTAGATATAGGCAGTTCAAGCAGCATTTCCATCGATTCTTTTAATGCTTTTCTACGTCGCCTTGATTCTGCCGAAGCTTTACCGCCAGCTGACTGAATTTCCCTTTGTTCTTCCTTTGTGCGTTCAGCCAATGTTATCAAATTATCTTTGCCTGCCACTTGTCTCACCGCCTTTATAAAAAAATTAACCCGCCCTTTGCCCGACAGATTACCTGCCACCGTTGTCTATTCCAATCACAACGTACCAATGAAAAAGAACACCACTCAACATAGAATGATGTTCTTTCTCTTTATTTTTAAGGAGATTTACCGACTTATTACAGTCTGCCATGGTAATAATATAGCACACTATTTTTTCCCGCGTGCACCATCTTTTCAAATCAAAGATAAATTTTCAGCCACGTTCCATAAAAATTCGATTCGCCAACGGCTCCATGTGCTTCGGTGAGCCAAATCTTGTTTCATTACCCATTCTTCACGTTTATATCCGTAACGAATATTATCTAATATTGGCATACGGTATTCAGGCGGAATGGCTTTTAGAGCTTTATTAACAGCGTCAACCTCTTTTTGCATAGCGACTATTTTTAACGCTTTCGATTCCGTAGGGCTGCCGTGTCCATAACGTCCGCCGCTATTATTGTTTGGTGTGCTGTGGTAAATGTCGTTGATAGCTGACACCTGGCGGTCATAATCACGAACAATCGCTAATACTTTTCGGTATAATGATTGCGGCATCCTTTGACCGTTGTGTTTTCTTTGATAATCTTTCATTGGCTCATCTCCCTTTAATTTAACGAGGTTTATATTTTTCTGCTTGGCGTTTCGATACCTTCCGAAGCATCTCGATAGCACGGTTGAGTTTTCTCTGCACCTGCAACCGTTTGAGTTCGGCAAGTCTCTGTTCGATGGGTATGTATTCGCCTTTATCGTTGCTTTTCGGCATTATTAGTTTGAATAGGTTGTCCATGTAATCAAGTTGATAAATAGCGTGTCGCATTATTTACCACTCCTCTGATAAATCAAATTTCTATACTTTCGCTCAATCTCTTTCCGCTTATCTTCCCCGAATATCTTGACGAGGGCATTGATAAGCTGTTCAAAACCGAGTGATACCTCATCACCGCTGTTTTTCATAAGCTCGTCATTGATACGCTGGATTTCAGCACCGAGCTTGTCCCACTTTTCAGGATTGGTCTTGCC
>JAFOCH010000069.1 GCA_017381395.1 Clostridia bacterium | reverse complement strand
GAATCGGCAATCGCCGAAATCGAAATTCCCCTCTCGGGTATGGTGTTCATAAAATAATAATCTTACCGCCCTCTCGAATATAGAGAAGGCGGTATTTTTTTGCAAATTTGTGTAAATCGAGTGGAGCCATAATACTTATTTACGCAATATTATAAGGCAACACCAGTTTTTTGTTATACAAGTTGACTTTAAATTATGTACCCATTATAATCAAGGTATCTGTATAAAAGGAGTTTGTTAAATTATGTATGTTTTTGGTGGAAACCCAGGTGCAAAAATTTGGGTAGATAATGAAACGGAAGCAAACGGAATAAAGCATTTTACCGTACACGCTAAACTCAGTGAAAAAGCCGTTCCGGAAAAATTCAGCATTCAGTTTAAAATTCCACACATTGAATGTTTTTCAGTATGGAGTCCGTATCTCAGCCATTGCAGACGTCTTGGACCCGACTGGGGACCCGCCACAACCTATGCTAATATCGCGTCATCGATGCCCGTTCAGTCGGTGCTGTCACTCGACGGAAATAATAGATTGACCCTCGCTATCGACGATGCCATGTCCCCCACCGCAATCAAAACAGGTGTGCGCGAGGAGGACGGTTACATTATGGTAACCTTTACCTTCTTTACCGAGCCCACCACAGCTATTGAGGAATATTCGGCAATCGTTCGCGTTGATACACGTGATATTCCCTTCTATGATGCGGTTTATGACGTAGTGCGCTGGTGGGAAAACGAGTGTGGTTACACTCCGCTGAACGTTCCCGAACACGCAAAGCTGCCCATGAACTCGATGTGGTACAGTTATCACCAGAATCTCGATTCGGAAAGCATTGTCAGAGAAGCCCGTTTGGCAAAAGAGTTGGTAATGGAATCGATCATCGTTGACTACGGATGGCAAACCGACAATTTAGGTCGCGTATACGCTTATTGCGGTGACTGGGAGCTCGCTACAACAAAAATCCCCGATATGCGCGAGGTTGTGGATAGAGCTCACGCAGAGGGTGTTAAGCTTATTTTGTGGTTCTCGGTACCCTTTGTCGGCAAGTATTCGAGAGCGTTTGAGAGATTCAAGGATATGGTGCTCAGCGACGACCCCTATCAGTATGAACATACACAGCTCGACCCGAGATACAAGGAGGTTCGCGATTTCTTAATCGGCGTTTATAAAAAGTATCTCGTTGAATGGGATTTGGACGGATTTAAGCTCGACTTTATCGACAGTTTCCGCTTGACACCGAGTACCATTGCGCCCGATGAACGCCGTGATTACGAGTCGCTGGTGGAAGCAGTTGACCGACTGATGACCGACATCACCATCGAGCTGAAAAAGATAAAACCCGACATCCTTATCGAGTTTAGACAGACATATGTCGGCCCCGCTATCAGAAAGTACGGCAATATGCTCCGCGCAACCGACTGCCCCAACGACGCAATTTCTAACAGAAAGCACACACTCGACCTTCGTCTGACATCGGGCAACACCGCCGTTCACTCGGATATGCTTATGTGGAACAAGGATGACACTCCCGAATCGGCTATGCTCCAATTCACAAGCATTCTTTACAGCGTACCGCAAGTTTCGCTACGACTCGATACCATTAGCGACGTTCACCGCAAGGCACTTAAATTCTACCTTTCATTCTGGCGCGAAAATGCCGATATTCTGATGAACGGTAAGCTTCACGTTTACGATACCGCTCACGATTATTCAGGTGCCTGTGCCGTTCTGGATAAAAAGGCGATTCACACCTGCTACGTACAGACGGTTATTGACGGCACAGATTACGACGAGCTGACGATAGTCAAGGCATCAAAGGGTAACAGCGTGTACGTCAAAAACTGCAAGGGCAAGAGCTACACCGCAGTAAACTGCTTCGGCGAAACCATTTCAGAAGGTACAATCGACTCGACAATCGCTGAAATTGAACTTCCCCTCTCCGGTATATTGTTTATAAAATAATACTTAAGGAGCACTCACATAGGGAGAAATTGGTTTTTCGCATAAATTCGACACGACTCTTAGCAACAAATCCTTGTAATACACAAAGTATTACTGCGGCTTAGTTGTTTCGAGACCGAGCCGAATTTATTGCTACAAAACTGCAAAGCACCTAAAACAGATGGATTTTTGATAGTATAAAAGGCACAACACCGCAGTAACGCTGTCGCGTACTGCGGTGTTGTAACGTATTAGACTGCAAAAAGACACTGTTTTAGGCGAATTATCCCTATGCGAACGCTCCTTTACGCCTTCATTTTTTGAGGGCGTTATTATTTTTGTTTTGCTTGAAGTGATGGATATACTATGGTATAATATTTATATTGATGAAAACAGTAATTGCTACCCTTTTTTAGGATAGAAGGAAGGTCATGCAAAAATGATAAAAAGACTGGCAAAAAGCATTCGCGAATATAAGCGGGTATCGATTGTTACTCCGCTGCTTGTTGCGCTCGAGGTGGTACTCGAATGCATTATCCCGTTTATAATCGCAAACCTTGTAAATTCAATAAAGAACGGAGCCGACTTTTCGACCGTAATAAAGTACGGGGTTGTACTGATAATTATGGCGGCGTTGTCACTCACCTTTGGCACCATTGCCGGATTCACGAGCGCAACCGCTTCATGCGGACTAGCAAAGAATTTACGCAGAGATATTTTCTGCGCTGTGCAAAAGTTTTCGTTCGGTAATATTGATAAGTTTCTCACATCGTCACTTGTAACCCGTCTGACCACCGACGTTACGATGGTACAGGAAGCGTACATGATGATAATTCGAATTGCCATTCGGTCACCGCTTATGCTTATTTTCGCCTTTATAATGGCATTTACAATGGGCGGTAAAATGGCGTGGATATTCATTTTTGTACTGCCCGTTTTGACAATTGGACTAATACTAATCGGTATAAACGCTATGCCCGTATTCAGACGAATATTCAAAAAATACGACAAGCTCAACGCGTCCATTCAGGAGAATATCAAAGGAATCCGCGTAGTAAAATCCTTTGTCCGCGAGGACTATGAGCAAAAGAAATTTAACGTCGCATCGGACGAGCTTTGCGCCGGATTCACAAAGGCGGATCGCATACTCGCCTTTAACGGCCCGATTATGCAATTCTGTCTGTACTGCGTAATGATTTTTGTGCTTTCGTTTGGCTCGTACACGGTTATAACCAGCCGCGGAATCGACCTTGACGTTGGTCAGATGTCGGCACTTTTGACCTATAACTTTATGATGCTGTCAAGCTTGATGATGCTGTCGATGGTGTTCGTTACGATAACCATTTCGACCGAATCGGCAAAGCGAATTTGCGAGGTACTTGACGAAAAAAGCACATTGCAGAATCCTGAAAATCCCGTGTTTGAGGTAAAAGACGGCTCGATTGACTTTAACTCAGTTAGCTTTAAATATTCCGAAAAGGCGAAAAAATATGCCCTTTCGGACATTGACCTGCACATAAAATCGGGCGAAACAATAGGCATTATTGGCGGTACCGGCTCGTCAAAGTCGTCGCTCATTCAGCTTATTCCCCGACTGTATGACGTTACAGAAGGTGAGGTCACCGTTGGCGGAATTAACGTAAAGGAATACGACCTAGACTCGCTACGCAATCAAGTTGCTGTCGTATTACAGAAAAACGTGCTTTTTTCAGGCACGATAAAGGAAAATTTGCGCTGGGGTAACAAAAACGCGACCGACGAGGAAATGATGGCGGCATGCAAGCTTGCCTGCGCTGACGAATTTATCGACCGTTTCCTCGACGGATACGATACCTTCGTTGAGCAGGGCGGAAGCAACCTTTCGGGCGGACAAAAGCAGCGTCTGTGCATAGCAAGGGCGCTACTCAAAAATCCGAAAATACTCATTTTGGACGATTCGACAAGCGCCGTAGACACAAAAACCGACGCAAAAATCAGAAAGGCATTCCGCGAATATATTCCCGAAACGACCAAAATTATTATCGCACAGAGAACAGCTTCGGTCGAGGATGCCGACAGAATTATTATCATGGACGGCGGCAAAATAAGCGCAATAGGCAATCACCGCGAACTGCTACAGAGCAGCGAAATTTATCGCGAAATTTACCTTTCGCAGAATAAGGCAGGTGGCAAAGATGAAGAATAAGGCAAACAAGGGCATCATTCCCCGCCTGATAAAAACCATATTCGGCTACTATCCCGTTATGCTGCCGGTAACCCTCGTGTGTATCCTTTTTAGCGCGGCTGTAAGCTCGGTACCCGCTATTTTTATGCAGAATGTAATCGCCGCCGTTGAAGAAAGCTGGCAGGCGGGAAACTGGGATTCGGTTAGCGGAAAAATAATCAAATACGTTCTGATTCTGGTTATTTTTTATCTTCTTTCCCTTTTGGCAAGCATTTTGTACAATCAGCTGATGGCAATTATAACCCAGGGCATTCTCAATAAAATGCGCAGAGAAATGTTTTCGAAAATGGAACGATTGCCCATCAAGTATTTTGATACTAACAATCACGGCGACATAATGAGCCATTACACAAACGATATTGATACCCTCCGCCAAATGATTTCGCAAAGCTTTCCGCAGCTTATCATGTCGGCGGTGTCGGTAATTACTGTTTACTTCATTATGCTTTACTACTGCGTATGGCTGACGCTGGTGCTTACCGTTGGCGTTATTGTAATGTCGTTTATTATCAAAAAGGTCGGTGGCGGCTCGGCAAAATTCTTTTTCCGTCAGCAGACGGCACTGGGCAAGGTCGAAGGCTTTGCCGAGGAAATGATGAACGGGCAAAAGGTGGTAAAGGTATTTTGCCACGAAAACGAGAGCATTGCCGACTTTGACAAACTCAACGAGCAGCTTTTCAGAGACGCTCAGAGGGCAAATAAGTATGCAAATATTCTAGGCCCCATTCTTAATAATATCGGCAACGTGCTTTACGTTATAGTTGCGGTATGCGGCGGTATTCTGATGATTTACAACGTACCGAACTTGAGCATTTCGGGACTCGGAATCGGTATCAGCATTGTTGTCCCCTTCCTCAATATGACCAAGCAGTTTACGGGAAATATCAATCAGCTTTCGCATCAGGTAAACGCGATTGTAATGGGTATCGCGGGAACAAAGCGAATTTTTGACATCATGGACGAAGAGCCCGAGCAGGACGAGGGCTACGTTACCCTGGTCAACGCAAAGGAAGTTGACGGAATCCTCACCGAATGCGACGAAAAGACGGGAATTTGGGCATGGAAGCATATTCACCAGGCCGACGGCTCGATTACCTATACAAAGCTCACGGGTGACGTGCGGCTCTTTGACGTAGATTTTGGCTACACCGAGGAAAAAACCGTACTCAAAAACATTTCCCTCTATGCTGAGCCGGGACAAAAGGTCGCCTTTGTCGGCGCTACAGGGGCAGGAAAAACCACCGTAACCAACCTTTTAAACCGATTCTATGACATCGCCGACGGAAAAATTCGCTACGATAGAATTAACATTAACAAGATCCGCAAAAGCGATCTCAGACGTGCTCTGGGCATTGTTTTGCAGGATACCAACCTCTTTACAGGGACGGTTATGGAAAACATCCGCTACGGCAATCTTGGTGCTACCGATGACGAATGTATCGCCGCGGCAAAACTCGCAGGTGCAGACGATTTTATCACCCGATTGCCAAATGGGTACGATACCATGCTTTCGGAAAACGGCTCCAACCTTTCGCAAGGACAGCGACAGCTTCTTTCAATCGCAAGAGCGGCCGTTGCCGATCCTCCGGTTATGATTCTGGACGAGGCAACCTCCTCCATCGACACGCGAACCGAAAGCATTGTGCAAAAGGGCATGGACGCTCTGATGAAGGGCAGAACGGTATTCGTTATTGCGCATCGACTTTCGACCGTTAAAAATTCCGACGTTATCATCGTTTTGGAAGAAGGACGAATCATCGAGCGCGGAAATCACGACGATCTGATTGCTCAAAAGGGCAAGTATTACAACCTTTATACAGGCGCGTTCGAGCTTGAATAAGCATAAATCAAAACCACCAGCTTAGCTGGTGGTTTGCACTGCCCCTATAAAGGGCTGTCACTGGCCGCGCTTGTAAGCGCGCTGAACGGTTTGCCAACCGCATCCGTTTCTCTGGCAGCCCCTAAAGGGGCTTTTTTATTTGCCTTTGTTCACCGGCTCACCCGTAAACGGGTCTATATATTCCTTGAGCGTTATCTGATCTGCTATTGCATCTTCCTGTAACTGGCGTTGGATATATTCTTGGATTTTCTTTGCGTTCTT
>JAFOCH010000068.1 GCA_017381395.1 Clostridia bacterium | reverse complement strand
GTTCTGAGGAGATTGACGGCACAAAATTTGTTACAGCCGACAATAATTGACTATGAAATGGAAAAAAGTATGCAATAATATATGTTGCAGTAAATTAACGGTTATTTAAAAAATAAATTTTCGTGAGAGCATCCTGTAAAACGGGATTTTTGCTGTCGCGAAAATTTTGCATTTTATCCGACTTAAATTATAGTGGTGGAAAGGTAGTTTTGCCATGGGATACGGCTCAACGAGATCAATGCGCCAGCGAGCGCTGACGATAGTTATTTTAATTGTTTTACTCTTTGGAGCATCGGGTATAAACCTGATCAAATATATGCTGGTTAACTCGTCCTTTTATCAAAAAAAGGCGACCATGCAGCAGCTCCAGGATACCGAAATTTCGGCAAAACGCGGAGATATATACGACAGAAACATGGAGGTCCTCGCAACAAGTGCGACTGCGTACACCGTCTATATCACACCGCAGGATATAAAGAGTGACGATACCGCAAAGCTTATCGCAAAGGGGCTTTCAGAGCTGCTCGACGTCGAGTATGACAAGGTTTACAAAGCAACAAAAAAATCAACCTATTACGAAAAGATAAAGACAAAGGTTGACCAAGCCCTTGCTAACAAGGTTAGGACGTTTATCAGCGAAAATAAGCTCGGCGCAATAGTCGGCCTTGATGAAGGTTCAAAGCGCTATTACCCTAATGATAATTTAGCATCAACTGTCCTCGGCTTTGTCGGTTCGGATAATCAGGGACTAAACGGGCTCGAATCCTATTACGACGATACGCTAAAGGGTGTTCACGGTAGAGTAATCGCGGCAAAGAATGCAACCGGTGCCGATATGCCTTTCAGCTACGAAAAGGTTGTCGATGCTCAGTCGGGCAATTCGCTCGTTCTTACAATTGATAGCTACATTCAGTACGTTGCCGAAAAATATTTGGAGGAAGCGGTTACTCAGTATTCATGTAACGAGCGCGGATGCGTAATCGTTATGGATCCTAAAACAGGCGAAATTTACGCTATGGCGACAAAGCCGGACTATAATCCGAATACACCTTTCACAATTTATGATAAAAAGACGGCCGATGCAATAGCCGAGCTTACTGGCGACGAAAGGACAAAAGCCGTTTCGGCCGCACAACAGAAGCAGTGGCGTAACAAGGTTATTTCCGACACCTACGAACCCGGCTCGGTATTCAAAATTGTTACCGGTTCAGCCGCTTATGACGAGTCAAAGGTGTCAAAAACAAGCACCTTCAACTGCTCGGGTCGAATAAATATCGCAGGAACGACCTATAATTGCCACAAACATTCGGGTCACGGACATCAGGACCTTGCCGATGCATTTCAGAATTCCTGCAACCCTGCATTTATCCAAATCGGTCAAATGCTAGGTACAGAGCTGTTCTTTAAATATTTTCAGGCATACGGACTGACCGAGAGAACTGGCATCGACCTTCCCGGCGAAGCGACAACAACGGCAGGAATCAGCTATCACGATATCAGTACAATGTCCATCGTTGACCTTGCATCCGAGTCGTTTGGTCAGGGCTTTAACGTAACTCCGATTCAGCTTGCCACAGCGGTTTGTGCGTCGGTAAACGGCGGCTACTTGGTCGAACCCCACGTCGTAAAGGAAATTGTCGACTCAGAAGGTAATACAGTCAAAAAGATTGGTACAACTACAAAGCGTCAGGTCATTTCGGCTGAAACGAGCAAGGCGATTTGCTCATTTTTAGAGGGGGTAGTTTCCGAGGGCTCGGGTAAAAACTCGTACGTCGCAGGTTACCGCGTCGGTGGTAAAACAGGAACGTCACAGAAATTGGCACAGAGCAATGCCGATGGCGTAAAGCGATTGGTCGCCTCCTTCTGCGGTGTAGCACCGTGTGACGATGCACAGCTTGTTTGCCTCGTCGTTCTCGATGAGCCGAATGCACCGGTGATTTACGGTGGTACACTTGCCGCCCCAGTAGCAGGAAAGATATTTGCCGACGTACTGCCTTACCTCGGCGTAGAAGCGATTTATACCGACGAGGAGTTAAAGAAAATTGATATAGCAGTTCCCTCGGTTACGGGCAAAACCGTTGAACAAGCAAAGAGAGAGCTTGAATCGAGCGGAATTTCGATAAAAACAGTCGGTAGCGGAGAAAAGGTTGTTCGTCAGTTACCGTCGGCAGGTCACCTCATTTCGCGTGGCGGAACGGTGGTGCTTTACACCGACGATAGCGAGAATACAAAGGTTACCGTGCCCGACTTTAGCGGATATTCAATCTCGGGAGCAAATTCACTTGCCAGCGCAAATCAGCTTAATATAACCTTGTCGGGTGTAACGGGCGAAAATAGCGGAGCAACCGCTTACAGCCAGTCGATTGCCCCGGGAGAAAAGGTTGATATGGGAACAATAATTACAGTTAGTTTCAGGGTATCAAGCACAGACTGATTTAATAAGAGAGGAAAAAAGTATGAAACTTAATGATTTTATCAGCGCAGTACCGAATGAATTAGCAAATATTGAACTTTCGGGCATCACCAATGATTCGCGAAATGTAAAGAGCGGATATTGCTTTGTCTGCATTGTAGGCAGTGCATCTGATGGCCACGATTATGCAGAAAAGGCATTACAAAATGGTGCATCGGTTATCATTACCGAGCGTGATATCGGTATCGAAAATCAGTTGGTTGTTTCCGATACTCATAAGGCGTATGCCGATGGTTGTGCCGCATTTTTCGGTAATCCTGCTGATAAATTGAAGCTAATCGGTATCACCGGCACAAACGGAAAAACAACCGTAACCTATCTCGTAAAATCGGTGCTTGAACAGCTTGGCAAAAAGGTCGGCCTAATCGGCACAATCAAGAATATGATTGGTGACGTAGAACTTGAAGCAAAGAATACTACTCCCGAGCCCTACGAGCTTCACGGACTTTTCAAGCAAATGGTCGATAGCGGTTGTGAATATTGCGTTATGGAGGTTTCCTCCCACGCTCTCGATCAAAAGCGAGTAAACGGCTTGAATTTTGCCGTTGCGGGCTTCACTAATATTTCGCAGGATCATCTCGACTATCACGGCACTATGGAAAATTACGTCGGTGCAAAGAAAAAGCTTTTTGTAATGTGCGACTGCGGGGTTTTCAATGCCGATGACGAGTGTGTCGATATGCTTATGGAGAATATTCCGTGCAAAAAGGTGACCTATTCGGTTAATAATAGCGTATCCGATTACATTGCAAAGGGTGTTGTTTGTCATTCAGACGGAGTGGTATTCGAGCTTATCGGTGACAGTGTAATCAACCGCATCAAGTTAAAAACACCCGGCAAATTCTCGGTTTATAACGGTCTTTGTGCTGCATCAATGGTAATGTCGCTCGGATTCAGCTTCGAAAGTGTAACTGCTGCGCTAAGCAAATCAACCGCCGTAAAGGGCAGAGCAGAGGTAGTGCCGACGGGTCGCGATTTTACCGTAATCATCGACTATGCACACACTCCTGACGGAATCGAAAACATTCTTTCGACAATGCGCGAAATCAAAAAGGGCCGACTTGTAGCCCTGTTTGGTTGCGGCGGTGACAGAGATAGAACAAAGCGTCCGCTTATGACAGCCGCCACTGCAAAGCTTGCTGATTTTGTAATAATCACGAGTGACAATCCTCGTTCAGAAAAGCCCGAAAGCATCATCGACGATATTGTGGTTGGAATGGACGGCTTTGACGTACCGTACGAGGTTATCGTTAATCGTGCCGATGCAATTAACTGGGCAATAAAAAATGCTCAAACCGATGACCTTATCGTCCTCATGGGCAAGGGCCACGAAACCTATCAAATACTTGCTGATAAGACAATTCATTTTGACGAACGTGAGGTAGTCGCAGATGCGCTTTCTTCACTCGATAATATTGGCGAATAAAAATCAAGAGGTGTATTAAATGTTTGGAGTTTTAACAGCGATTGCGGCAATAATAGCATTTGCGGCAACCTTTTTCCTCGGCTATGTGATAATCCCGCTTATGCACAAGCTGAAATATGGTCAGACAATACTCGACATCGGACCAAAGTGGCATAAAAATAAGCAGGGCACTCCCACAATGGGCGGAATAATGTTCATCATCGGAATTTGCCTTGCACTGCTATCGACAATGCCACTTATCAATCTGCTTGGCAGTGATAGAATGATTGCCCAGCTTGGTAATGCCTACTATTTAACCTCGTTTATTTCGGCAATTGCGCTTGCACTTTCAATGTCGGCAATCGGCTTTATCGACGATTATATAAAGGTTGTTAAAAAGCGCAATTTAGGACTCACCGCAAAGCAAAAAACATTTTTACAGCTCTTTGTTTGTGCCGCTTATCTTACCTCAATGTATCTTGGCGGAATGACCTTTACACGAATTCCGTTTATCGGTACGGTGGATATAACCAGCGGATTTGGACTTCTTTTCTGGCCGATTGCACTTGTGTTCATCTACGGATTTACTAATGCAGTAAATCTAACCGACGGAGTCGACGGACTTGCATCATCGGTCACAATTGTTGCATCCATCTTCTTTGCCTTTATGTCGGTGTTATCGAGCGTTAACAATGCTCTTTCGGGCTATCTTTCGGTAGTTTTTGCTGCCGCACTTTTCGGTTTCCTTATCTGGAATAAGCATCCGGCAAAGGTGTTTATGGGCGATACCGGCTCGATGTTCCTCGGCGGAATGGTTGTAGGCCTCGTATTTATGCTCGAATATCCAATTTTACTTATGCTTATCGGCATTGTTTATCTTTGCGAAGCGATGAGCGTTGTCATTCAGGTAGCATATTTTAAGAAAACAAAAAAACGCCTTTTCAAAATGAGCCCGATTCATCATCATTATGAATTAAGCGGCTGGGGCGAAGTAAAAATAGATTTAATTTTCTCATTAGTCGGAGCAATCGGCGGACTTATTTCAATGGCTCTGATAGTCTTTGGCTAATCGATTGTAAATAAGCGAATTAATTTAAGCAGGTGGAAAAATGACAAACAATTATGATTTTGATAGCTTTATGGGAAGGTCGAATAGGGAAGAACCTACTCAAAAGCCGAACACATCAAATAATCATAAATCAGCCGAACCGGTCAGCCGCAGAAATGTAAAAAGCGGTGGGACTATCGCCTTTTGGCAAAAGGGAAAGATCGATATTACCTTTCTTTCGCTCATACTGATTTTAATGTCGGTGGGCTTGATTTGTCTTTTTTCATCGAGTTATGCCTTTGCTTTATCAAACTATAAGGACTCGTATCATTTTATAAAAAAGCAGGCATTTTTCACCGTCATTGGTATTGGATTTATGCTCTTTTTATCAAAGGTGAATTATCATATTTACAGGAGATTTGCTTGGGTTATTTATGGTGCGACGATAGTAATGCTTGTTGTAGTATTGCTTTTGCCACCTATGAGTGAGGATCTGAACTTCCATCGTTGGCTATATATCGGCTCGTTCAGTTTTCAGCCGTCAGAAATTGCAAAGTTTTCGATTGTTCTACTCTTTGCTCATTTGATTTCAAAGTATTACAATACGCAAATGAAGGATTTCAAATTCAGCGTATTAAAGCTCGGCGGATTGCTTATGGTTTTCTGCGGTCTGGTCGTAGTCGAAACACATCTTTCAGCGACCTTGCTCATTTTTGCGATTGGCGCATCCTTAATGGTAATCGGTGGAATAAAGCTGAGATATGTTGCCGGCGCAATCGGAGTTGCTGTAACGGGTGCAGTTACTGCGGTATTAACCGGACTCGTTGGCTACGGAAACGACCGCATCACCTCGTGGCTTGATCCTTGGTCGGACGAAAGAGGAGTCGGCTGGCAGATTATTCAGTCGCTTATTTCAATCGGTAGCGGCGGATTTTTCGGTCGCGGACTTGGTGAGTCGCGTCAAAAGTATTTGTGGGTACCCGAGCCGCATAACGATTTTATCTTTGCAATCACCTGCGAGGAGCTCGGATTTGTAGGCGCGATGATTATAATCGGCCTGTTTATAGCTCTCGTTTGGCGCGGTTATATTATTGCTAGCCGATCGACTGATAAATTTGGCGCATTGATGGCGATTGGACTTACCTTACAGGTAGGATTTCAGGCGGCGCTTAATATTATGGTTGTTACGAATACGATTCCTAATACGGGTATCAGTCTTCCGTTTTTCAGCTATGGCGGTACGGCGCTCGTAATGCTTTTGGCTCAAATGGGAATCGTACTATCAATATCACGAGCAAGCTCGGTAACTAAGGTGTAAGAGGGGATATAAATGAAGGTATTATTTGCAGGTGGCGGTACGGCAGGACATATCAATCCCGCAATAGCCGTTGCCGGATATATAAAGGAAAAACAGCCCGATGCCGAGCTGTGTTATATCGGTAAAAAGGGCGGTATGGAAGCCCGTCTTGTTCCTAATGCGGGGATTGAGTTTCACTCAATTGATGTCGAAGGTTTTCAGCGTAAAATCAGCTTTACTAATATAAAGCGTAATATTTCCGCCCTTTCAAAGCTCGCTATGGCGTCGCATAATGCAAAAAAATTACTCCTCGAGCTAAAGCCCGACGTAGTAATGGGTACAGGCGGATATGTTAGCGGCCCCGTTCTTCGTCAGGCAGCAAAGCTTGGTATCAAATGCTGTATCCATGAGCAGAACGCATTTGCAGGCGTTGCTAATAAAATGCTTGCACCCAAAATGGATGCAGTAATGCTTGCCATGCCAGAGGCGGAAAAATATTTTGATTGCAAGAAAAAACTGATTGTCACCGGAAACCCCGTTAGAACATCGGTTATCAATATGGATAAAGCAACGGCACGCAAAATGCTTAATCTCGACGACCGCCCGATGATCCTTTCTTTTGGTGGTTCACTTGGTGCTCGTCGTATCAACGAAACTGTTGCCGACGTAATGAAATGGCATTGCCAGAGTGGCGAGATTGTCCATTATCACGCTACGGGCAAGTTTGGCACCGAACTTATGCCGCGTCTTTTGAACGAAAAGGGCGTCGATATGAACGCCGAAAATATTCGTGTCACCGAATACATTGATAATATGGACGTGCTTCTAGCAGCAGCTGACCTTGTCATTTGCCGCTCGGGAGCAATTACAATCAGCGAACTCGCAATTCAGGGCAAGCCGGCGGTTCTTATTCCGTCCCCCAATGTAGCTGAAAATCATCAGTATCATAACGCAATGACACTCGTTTCAAAGGGCGCTGCTTCTATTATCGAGGAAAAGGATTTGACCGGCGAAAAGCTGACCGAGGTTGTCAGCCAGCTGATTACTGATAAAGAAAAACTCGACACAATGAGCAAAAATGCAAAAAAATGTGCCATCGTTGACACAAATGAGCGCATCTATAAGGTCATCACTGACCTCTATTCATCAATAAAGTAGCACTTTAAAATTTACCGCATAAACTGACCTTGAATGACAATTTAGGGGAGTGCGGTAAAGTGACAGAGTATCATATAAAGGGAAATAACGCCTTATTCGGCGAACTGAATTTGCAAGGGTCAAAAAATGCGTCCTTGCCGATTTTGGCGGCAACGCTTTTGACGTCCGCTCGTTCGGTTATACATAATTGCCCCGATTTAAGCGACGTTCACCAAAGCATAAAAATACTTACTTCACTGGGCTGCGAATGTAGCTTTGAGAACAATACGGCTATAATTGATTCGACCAATGCTGACGGCGTAATGATCGACGATGAGCTTATGACGTCAATGCGCTCGTCGATAATCTATTTAGGTGCAATACTTTCCCGAAATAATAGAGCGATTTTATCTTATCCGGGCGGCTGTGAGCTTGGCCCTCGTCCAATCGATCTTCATCTTTCCGCCATCAAAAGTATGGGTGCCGAAATAGATGATACTAGAGGACGAATTGAATGCTCAACCGTTGACGGACTTGTAGGCCGCGAAGTTGTTTTGCCGATAGCATCGGTTGGCGCAACCGAGAATATTATCCTTGCCGCTTGCTTGGCAAAGGGAAGAACGGTAATAAGAAACGCCGCAAAGGAACCCGAAATAGTTGATCTCGCTAACTTTTTAAATAGTTGCGGTGCCAGAATTAATGGCGCAGGTGAGGTAACCATTATAATCGATGGAGTAAAAAAACTTTATGGTACCGAATATTCGGTACAACCCGACAGAATTGCCGCCGCAACATATCTTTGCGCAGCTGCGGCAACTGGTGGAAGGGTGAAAATAAATAACGTGGTACCAACCCACTTATTGCCCGTTTTACAGTATTATTCAAATGCAGGTTGTCAAATGGATATCGGTGACTCGAGTATTGAGATTGCCGCGCCAAAAAAATTATCGCCTGTAGGAACAATAAAGACACGAGAATATCCAGGGTTTCCGACCGATGCACAGCCGCTTTTTTTGGCAATGTCGTCGGTTGCGAAAGGGACGTCGGTGTTTGAAGAAAATATTTTTAATTCCCGATACAGATATGTTGACGGGCTAAATAAGCTCGGCGCAAATATATCCGGTCACGATTCGGTCGCAGTTGTGAAAGGCACAAATTCGCTTTATGGTACAAAGGTTGATGTTACCGACCTGCGTGGCGGAGCCGCCTTGATTATCGGCGGACTTTGCGCAAAAGGCAAAACAATAGTTACCGATTCAGGACATATTTCCCGCGGATATGAAAAAATTTCAGAGAATTTATTAAATTTAGGAGCAGAAATCACGAGGTACTGATATGAACGAAAGACCTAATGGAAACGTTAGAAAAAAACAAGTTAGGAATAAATCAAGACGTAATAAAAATGGCTCAAACGTCCTCATTTATGCCTTTTTGACTATAACTCTAATTTCGGTAATGGTCGTGTTGTCGCTTACCGTGTTTTTTAAAGCGTCAGAAATTACCGTTGTAGGAGCAGGGGGAAGGTATTCAAAGGAAGATATAATTTCCGCCGCAGGTCTGAATGTCGGTGACAACCTCTTTTTGACCGATAGCGACGAAGTGGAAAAAAACATTCAGGAAAAGTTGCCATATATTACTAACGCAGAGCTAAGTAAAAAATTTCCGTCCACCTTTAAACTTACGGTTAAGGAAACCAAGCCCGACAGAATATATAACGTAGGCAAGGATATGTATGCGCTTTGCAAGGGCGAAAAGGTGCTCGAAATTACCGACGAGTATATCAGTGGCTATACCTACTATGATATTCCTGTAAAGGAAGTAAAGGCAGGAAAGAAAATAGTAATTGATAACGAAATCTCAGAAATTTATGACGAGCTAGCAAAGGCAATTGGCGAAAGCAAACTTGGTAACATTACGGCCGTCAGCTTTAAGAACAAGGTGGATATTAAGCTTATCTATGACAATCGACTTTTGCTAGAAATAGGTACCACCGAAAATATTAAGGATAAGCTGGCAACCGCGCTGGAAGTAATCGACCGTGTAAAGACTAAACATGGCAACGAAGTAGAGGGTAGCATCAATCTTAAATACCTCGTTGATGATAATACGGAAACATATTTTACTCAGGAATCGATTGCGAATTTCAATATTATTCCTCAAACTGATGCCAATACTGAAAACCCGGAAGAAGAATAATTAGAGCTTTTAACAAGTTATCAAAACATTGTTAAAAGTTCATATGAACTCTAAATTTAGCAAATATCGATAAAATAAAGGGAAATCAGCGTAAAAAACGCAAAAAAACCTATATAATTTTATTATAATGTATTGAAAAAAATATTTTTATGTGATATTATATAACCAAATGTGACAGTTAACTGTCATAAAAGTTCGTTAGAACCTGTAAAAAAATCAAAGATTATATATCAAATAAACGGGAGGACAAATACTATGCCTTTTGAAATTGCAAACGAATTAGAAGATGTTGTTCAGATTAAAGTTGTAGGTGTCGGTGGCGGCGGCGGTAACGCTGTAAACCGCATGGTCGATGCCGGTGTTCAGGGTGTTGAATT
>JAFOCH010000067.1 GCA_017381395.1 Clostridia bacterium | reverse complement strand
GCTCTGTATGCCGCCATGGTCTTTTCCTTTAATCCACCGATTGGTAACACCTTACCCAGAAGCGATATTTCGCCCGTCATAGCTACATCGTGACGAATGGCTATTCCAGAAAGAGCGGAAACGAGAGCTACAGCCATTGTAATACCTGCTGATGGGCCATCCTTTGGCACGGCGGCTTCGGTAGCGTGAAGATGAATATCCTTGTTTTTATAGAATTTGGTATCAATTCCATAATCGTTTGCGATACTGCGAACATAGCTGACAGCAGTCTGTGCCGATTCCTTCATAACGTCGCCAAGCGAACCAGTAAGCACAATTTTACCCGTGCCATCGAGAGCAGATGCTTCGAGCTTCATAAGCTCGCCACCAACCGATGTCCAAGCAAGTCCGTTTACCGTTCCAACCTCGTCAAAGCATTCGTAAACAGATTCGGGACGATACTTTCTAACCCCAAGCTGACGCGATACGTTGTCTGCATCAATCTTTACCGCGTCGGTCTTTCCCTCGGCGATGTCAACGGCAGCCATTCGGCAAAGAGCAGCAATATTCTGTTCCAACTTTCTAACGCCTGCTTCACGAGTGTAATAGTCAATAACCTCATAAAGCGCGTTATTCGTTATCTTGCATTTTTTCGAATCGAGTCCGTGCTTTTTGGTTTCCTTGGGGACCAGATACTTTTTAGCAATTCTGAACTTATCCTCACGAGTATAGCTCGGCAATTCGATAATTTCCATTCTATCACGAAGCGGTCCCGAAATAGCCCCTTCATCATTAGCGGTGGTGATAAAAATAGCCTTGCTCAAATCGTACGGCATATCGATAAAATGATCTCTGAACGAAACGTTCTGCTCGGGGTCGAGTGCTTCAAGCAAAGCTGCCGAGCAATCGCCCTTGTGGTCACTGCCTATTTTATCAATTTCGTCCAAAAGAATAAGCGGATTTGAAACACCAGTTTCTAAAAACGCATTGATAATTCGTCCGGGCATGGAGCCGATATATGTACGGCGGTGTCCTCTAATCTCCGACTCATCCTTGACTCCGCCGAGAGAAATTCGGGCAAATTTACGTCCCATACACTTTGCAATCGACCTTGCGACCGACGTCTTACCTACACCCGGAGCACCAACCAGACAGATTATCTGACCATTGATTTCGGGAGCAAGTTTCTTTACGGCTAAAAGCTCGATTATACGCTTTTTAACGTCGGCCATTCCATAATGGTCGCGTTCGAGAATTTTTCGCGATTTGTCAATATTGATATTATCCTTTGAATACACGCCCCAAGGGAGTTCAAGGCAGGTGTCAAGATAGCCCCTGACGACCGTCTCTTCATGAGAGCCGTGAGGCATTCTTTCGATTTTTGCAACCTCTTTTTCAAGCTTTTTCTTTATGCTTTCGCTAGCGTTTAAAGCGGCAATCTTCTTTCGATACTCGGCAAGCTCATCGTCACCGTCGGGTGAATTCCCGAGTTCTTCATTAAGCACCTTTAATTGCTCACGCATATAGTACTCGCGCTGATTATCGTCAATATTTCTCTGAACAATACCGTTAATCTCGGTTTCGTAACGTAAAATCTCGCATTCCTTGCGTAAAATTACAATCAAATCCTGCAAACGAATAGCCGGACTCAAATTATTAAGTATGGTCTGCTTATCCTGATATTGAAGGGGCAAATTCGAAGCAATATAATCGGCGAGATGTCCCATATCATTATCGAGCAAGACGTGACCGAGCACATCGGGCGGAATTCGCGGCGAAAGTGATACATACTCCTCAAATGCCTCGCGTGCATTTCTGAGAAGTGCTTCTTTTTTTAGCTCGGACGCTTTTGAATATTTTTCGATACATTCATTTACAGTTACGTGAAAGTACGGCACACTATCGAGTACACAATCAACAGTAGCACGGCAAACGCCCTCAACCATAACGCGAATTGTATCATTCGGTGTCTTTAAAATCTGCTTAATTACAGCAACACAGCCAATTTTATAAACCTCACTAAATTTCGGATCTTCTACCGAAATATCCTTCTGCGTTGCTAAAAATATAGTTTGATTAGAATCCATCGCTTTATTGATAGCGGCAATAGACTTTTTTCTACCAACATCGAAATGAAGCAACATGCCGGGAAAAACAACCATTCCGCGCAAAACCAGCATTGGCATTGAATTATAATTAGTCATTAGATAGTCCTCTCAGGTTAATTTAAAACATTATAATACATAAATCCTATTATTTCAACAAATTATACAAGTATAATTTTAGTTTTTATTACAGACAATACCAACGAGGTGGATAAAATGAATACAAAAATCAAAAGAATAAAAGCGCGTCAGATATTTGATTCGCGGTCAAATCCTACGGTCGAAGCCGAGGTCATTCTGGAAAACGATATAAGCACACTGGGTGCAGTGCCGTCGGGTGCTTCTACGGGAAGCCACGAAGCCGTAGAATTAAGGGACGGCGGAAATGATTACAACGGAAAAGGTGTACTAAAAGCAGTTGAAAACGTTAACAGCACAATCAACGGCATTTTAAGCGGCAAAGACGTCGAAAACATTGACCAAATCGACCGACTGACGATTGAAGCGGACGGAACAAAAAACAAATCTAAACTGGGTGCAAATGCCACTCTTGCCGTTTCTATCGCCTGCGCAAAAGCAGCTGCGAGAGCAAATAATCAGCCGCTTTACAAGTTCATTGGCGGCAAAGAGGCCGTTACCTTGCCGATACCGATGATGAATATTCTCAATGGTGGCGCTCACGCAGATAATAATATTGATATTCAGGAATTTATGATAATGCCTTTTGGTGCAAAATCCTTTGCCGAAGCGATGAAAATGGGCACCGAAATTTATGCTTCGCTCAAAAATTTACTGCATAGCAAGGGACTTTCAACAGCGGTCGGTGATGAAGGCGGTTTTGCACCCAACCTAACCTCAGATGAACAGGCGCTCGACCTGCTTACAGAAGCAATAATCTCGGCAGGATACAAACCCGGCGAAGATATAAAAATTGCACTCGACGCGGCCGCAAGTGAATGGTACAAAAACGGCGAATATATTCAGCCGAAAAGCAATAAAAAAATGACGTCGGATGAGCTGATTGCCTACTTTGAGAAGCTGGTCGACAAATACCCTATTTTCTCGATCGAGGACCCTCTTGCCGAAGATGATTTTGACGGATTTAAAAAGATAACCGAGAAACTCGGAAACAGAGTTCAAATCGTTGGCGACGACCTTTTTGTTACCAATAGCGAACGACTTCAAAAAGGTATAGAAACAAATTCAGCAAACGCAATTTTAATCAAGCCGAATCAGATTGGAACAATCAGCGAAACAATCAGCACGGTGAAACTAGCCCAAAGCAACAATTACAATACCATAATGTCGCACCGAAGTGGTGAAACCGAGGACAGCACAATTGCCGACCTTGCCGTTGCGCTCAACTGCGGCCAGATTAAAACCGGTGCCCCTGCAAGAAGTGACCGAGTAGCAAAATACAATCAACTATTGAGAATAGAAGAGGAATTGGGCGAAAGGGCCATTTACGGAATAAATAGATAAAAATTAAGCGGTTAGTGACGAAAACAATCACTAACCGCTTTAATACTTAAATAATGTGTAAAATATAACGGCACAAATTAAAGTACAACTTTTTATGACGAGCAGAAATATGCTTATCAAGTGCTTTATACGCCGCCTCGGCATATGCCCTATCCTCGCGGGTTATAACCGCCTTTTTGGAATAAAGCAGCTTATTAAAGCTATCGGCAGAAAGGGGTAAAACATCCTCTCCATACTCTTCGCCCAATCGTTTAAGGAAGGTATAGGGCGTTTCATCCGCCTTAATCTTTTGTCCATCAAATTTCGAAATTCGCCGCATTTCATACCAAGCGGCATATACAAACTGACGTCCTTCATATCGGTAAAAGCGCTTTATTTGATGCTTTCTGCGCCGTACAAGCGAATACCCGATGAAATACACAAACGATACCGAGCAAACTACTATAATCACTGCAATAATATATTTGCGTGTAGCAATTGCCTTCTTTTCCTCAGGGGTAACAACCTTATTTTCGGTCGCATTTTGCTCGGCCTTTTCCTCGGCATCCTTCTCGTCCTCTTCCTCAGGATCGGGTTCGGGCACCTGTTCCCCATCCTCGTTAAAGATGGTCTTATCCTCACGATAATCATTCATACTGATATCGTAAAATTTTTCAGCAAAATATGGTGACGGCTCAAAGGTTACCCATCCGTATCCGTCAAAATAAACCTCCACCCACGCATGAGCATTATTATTGCATATAAATTGATCCTCACCCGCTTTACTGAGGGGCGCAAATCCCTTTACGTAACGGGACGGAATGCCAACCTCACGGCACATTACGGCAAGTGACGCCGCAAAGTAGGTCGAGTATCCTTTTTTCTCGGTGAAAAGGAAGTAGTCGACAAAGTCACTTCCTGCGGGAATAGTATTGGTCTGATATACATACTCAAAGCCGTATAAGTAGCTCATCAAAGCATTTACCTTTTCCAAACGTGTCTGTGCACCACTGGTTTCGATTATTTGCTCTGAAAGTTCCTTCACACGCGTCGGAACGGTTGAGGGTAAGCTGAGATAGGTATTATAAATATTCCGCTCAAATTGCTGAAATTTAAGTTGATTTATGGTCGAATTATCAGGATTTTCGCCCGTATAGGCATCACTCGCAAGATATTTCAGTTCATCCTTGATATTAAAATAATAACTGTCGAACGAGTAATCAAACTTATTCTTCATATACTGGTTGGTATATAAATTATCACAGCCATCGTACCAAAGAGTACGCTTATGCGGATTTTCGATAAATGTAAGTCCGTTGGTTGTAAAAATCGTTCTAAAATCCATTTTACCCTGATACGTAAGGGTAACAGGATTTTTTGCATAGGCGAGTCCGGCCTTGTCAAACGAGGCAGTTTTGAGCAAAGTATTCATCGGAATATTAGACACATCATACGCGTCCTCGCCCTTTTCGTGATAGCGCTTTTTTTCAAGAAAGCTTGTTTCAAAAGCACGTCCGTTGTAGCTATTATTATAGCTTGCAACTATGTAAGTGGGCTTTTTGGAAGTAATTTTTAGTGCCTTGTCAAAGTTCAGAGCGCCTCTCGCTCCACCTAAATTGGCATCGTCGTACCCAACTCCCGACCAGGCAATGTAATATGAGCCAACACCATTTTCAAAGAATATATCATTTGAATAGCGTTCGAGTGAAAACTTTTTACTAAATGCATTCTCTTCAAAAGGTGCGATAACCGAGGCAAGTGCAATAAGTACACACATTACCCCTGCTATTCCAAAAACGGCAAACCGTTTGTAACCAAAGCTTGTACCCGATTTATTCTCAAAATACTCAAACACCTTGTACAAAACAAGTACAACCAAAATATACACCAGCACGGCAAAGGCGCCCATGGACGCTCTATTCTTTGTCGAAGCAAACTGAAAAGCGTAAAAGACAAAGGTTGAGGTAAACAAAGCAATCATGTTTATTTTATCCGCTATGAAATAAACGGCAAGAAATGAAATAAAAATGATTACACCATATACAAAAGCAAACTGCTGTCCTTCGCTTAATTTCTCAGTGCTTAACGCACGGTCAATCAGCATCTGGAACAAATCGACAAAATTGGGTAGTATGCCGACTATAACCATAACTAAAAATGAAACCACCGAAAGTGCTAATAAAGAAAATATGCAAATGCTAAAAATCTTAAACGCCTTTTTAAAATAGCTGAAAATATAAAAAACAATGGTGGTAATAAAGGTAGAAAAAACTATTGCAGCCGTAGTGATACTAACATCAAGCGAATTAGAGACAGCCGTCATAAATACGCAGGCAAAAAGCTCACAAAATAATAGCTTTATCGCAATTTTAATTAATTTATCCTGTTTCTTTGTCATACTGTCTCACCTCCGTTATTTTGCTTAAAATCATTAAAATGAAATGGGTTCCATTCCCGTTGACGTAACCGACGCAACCTTCACACCGTCGCGACGTATTCCTTCAAGCTCGTCGTTACGCTTTATTCTATCATCTTCGTCCTGAGTAACGCAAACATACGACGTCTGATACCCCGTGCTAATCGAATCGCGTAGGATTCCACGAATTTCATCGTCACTCCTATCAGTAATTACAACGATATTAGCACCGCCGATATGCTCGGTAATAATTCTGTCAACAAGATTAACCATATCGGTCTCGCCATCAAATTTGACACAAGCCATTAGGTTATAAAATCCGGTGTAATCCTGAATTTCGTCAACGTGGCGGTCACAAAATCCACCCTTATCATAATAAACAACTCTGGCAGTGAGATTTTCAGCAAGCGCACTTGCGACAAGAGAAATCGCACATTCGAGCATCTTGTCTTCATTATCAATAATCAGATATCTTTCCTTATTTTCCTTATGCGCAAGGTCAAGCGCAACTATAATTCCAACCTCTTTTAATGGCTCGTAATTTTTAACCGTTAGCTCATTCATCTTTGCGGTTATTTTCCAATGAATTGTTTTCGGATTATCGCTAAACTGATAGGGTCGAACGTGCGAAACGAGCATATCGTCCTTTTTGATAGCATTAAGCGCAAGTGACGTTTGATTTATCAGTCGGCTATCAACGCCCATTCCGGTAACCGAATAAACACGAGGATAAACGGTAATTTTGCATGGTTTAATACGCTTTTTGAGGCAAATAAGCCCAAGCATATCATACATTCTAATTGTGTCAATTCCTACGTAATAAACACCGCGGTTAGGACAAATTATATCAAATGCGGTTTGTCCCGGAAGACCAAAGGAATTAACAATATAAGCATCGGCAGAATTTATATTTTTCACCTGCTCGGTAGGACGTTTTATGTGCAACGCAATAAAGCCGAACGATACCGAACGGCTGCATTGTGAAAAAAAGCGGACTCGCACCTTTTCATTCTTATAAAGTGTTTTACGGCTAACAGTTTGCTGAAAATTCAGCGAGAAAAAAGCAAGTAGTTCCAATATAAATGAAACAATCGGAACAAAAATTACTGCATAAAGCATTATTCCTGCAACACTGTTACCGAAAACAATCACCGATAAAACGCTTAACAAAAGCGCTACAAAATAAAAAATTCTGTTTGCGGTCATTATTGCACCTGATAAATTTTATTTTCCTGACGGAACGGGTACTGCCTTTTTGATTTCGTTCAGTACGTCGTCAGCGGTTGTATTTGAGAATTTCGTTTCCTGAGAAAGAATAATTCTATGCGCCATAACGGGAATAACCATTTTTTGAATATCATCAGGAATGACAAAGTCACGTCCGTTAATATACGCTGTTGCCTGAGCCGTTCTATAAAGCGCAAGCGAGGCACGCGGGCTGGCTCCCAAACGAACCGACGGATGATTTCGCGTAGCCGAAACGATAGAAACTATGTATTTTTCGAGATTTTCGTGAACAAAAACCTTTTTAACCTCATTTTGAATATTGATAATATCCTCGGGTGTTGCAACGGATTGAAGTGACTCAAACGGATCGTCCATCTGGTGCATGGAAAGTACGCTTCTTTCACTTTCAGCATCAGGATAGCCAACCGAAATTTTAATCAAAAAGCGGTCGAGCTGCGCCTCAGGAAGCGGAAACGTACCCATAAATTCAATCGGGTTTTGAGTTGCCATTACCATAAAGGGCTGAGGCATTTTGTAAGTAACGCCATCAACCGAAATTTGCTTTTCTTCCATCGCTTCGAGAAGGGCTGCCTGTGTTTTTGGCGAAGTACGGTTAATTTCGTCGGCAAGTACAAACTGCGACATAATTGCGCCGTTTTTAAATTCAAAGTCACCCGTCTTTTGATTATATACAGAGAATCCTGTTACGTCGGACGGCAGTACATCGGCCGTAAACTGAATACGTTTAAACGAGCCGTCAATCGACCTTGCAACTGCGGCAATAAGACGAGTTTTACCTACACCGGGCACGTCCTCCAGAAGAATATGACCATTTGAAATAAGGGCTGTGATTACAAGTTCGATAGCATCTCTTTTGCCCACGATTACGTTTTCAACGTTTTTAATAATCTTTTTTAACATAATGTTCTCACTTTCAAACATAATATTTTATCTTATTATACGCTTATATTGTAATATTTTCAACTGTTCTTTTTGTAGTTTTTTGCAACGAAATACAGTTAATTTGCACATAAATTATAAACAAATTGTAAACAAAAAAATGCAATCAGAAATTGCAGTTTTTGAGTATTCTTAAACATTCATTTTTATCATTTTCTATCGCTGAAATGATTTCGTCAAGGGACATAAACTTTTTTTCATTTCGGATGTGTTCCTTAAACATAACACAGATCTTTTTATCATACAGGTCACCGGAATATCCAATAATATGAGTTTCGGCAAGGGGCTTATCAGTCAAAAATGTCGGTCGAATTCCTACATTCAGTACCGCAGGGTATTCTTTATCATCAACCAATGCAACCCCTGCATATACGCCAAACTTGGGTAAAATATAGGTTTCTCCATATTGCTGATTTATTGTCGGGAAGCCCATTTCGTGACCGCGGCCGTCCCCTCTAATTACGCTAAAATCAATGGCGTAGCAATGACCCATGAGAGAATACGCCGCCTTCATTTCGCCATTCGAAATTAATTGTCTGATAGCGGTTGACGATGCTGTAACTCCGTTGACCGTCACCGTATCGCATTTCTCACTTACTATCCCCTTCTGAGCGCAAAAACGGCTTATATCTTCGAAACTGCCGCAGGCACCTTTACCAAATCGGTGATTTTCGCCACAGACAAAAAGTCGCACGTTCATTTTTTCATACAGCATTTCGAGATATTCATTGGGGTTCATATCGCGAATTTCGTCAAGGTCAAGACAAATTACAGTATCTACACCCAATTCTGCGAGAAAACTGAAATTCAGTTCATCCGAAAAAATTCGCTTTTTTCGATTTTTTTGCATAATCATAATGACAACAGGGGTAAATCCTGATTTTACCGCAACCGAAATTACCCTCTGATGACCTAAATGTACGCCATCAAAGGTACCAAGTGCTGCCGCACAGCCATTTTCGAAAAATATCGGGCTTTGTAAAACCTTCATTACCTGTTATCACTCCGTGATTATACACTTAATCTTTAACAATTCACCATCAACCAATCCAAGTCCGAGGAATTTATTGTCATATGAATAGACGCGAATTAAATCTCCGTCAGACACGTCGGTATCAAAGTTTATTCGTTCTAAAAACAGCTCTCCGCCATTTAAAAAGCGGCGTGTCTGATTATCCGTCACGTTTACCGCCGGACAATAGGAAACCACCGAATCGGCTTCGCGCAAATACTTTTGCGGATTTTCCTTTAATTTATCGAGAGTTACACACATATCGGCGGTGTAACCTGCCGTTTCAGTACGTCTGAGCATGGTCAGCGTAGCGCCTACGCCTAGCGTCTTACCCAAATCGTCAGCAAGTGAACGAATATAAGTTCCTTTTGAACAAATTACGTCGATTATAAACTTATTTTTGCCACTTTTTTGGATTATATCTAGCTTTTTAATATTAACCAGACGGGCTTCCCTTTCGATTTCTACGCCCTGACGGGCTAAATCATAAAGTCGCACTCCATCCTTTTTCAGCGCAGAAAACATAGGTGGAACCTGGTTATATTCGCCAACAAATCGACTACAAACCGACTCGAATTCAGCGACAGAAATATCGCAATCGGTTTCTTTAATAACATTACCCGTTATATCGAGGGTATCTGTTTCAACGCCAAGCAAAACCTCGGCGGTATATCGCTTGTCCGCGACAAGCATAAGATCGCAAAGTCGAGTTGCTCGACCAAGCAAAATCGGTAAAACTCCTGTCGCCATCGGATCAAGAGTGCCCGTGTGACCTACCCTTTTTTCGCCAAAAATTCTCTTAACCGCCGACACTGCCGAGAAGGAGGTCATTCCCTCCGGCTTGTCAAGTAAAATCATCCCCTGCATATCATTCACCGAGATAGTCAGAGATTGCTTTTAACATCTTCTGCTTGGCTTCATCGATAGTACCCAAAATCTCGCAACCGGCAGCTCTGTTATGTCCACCACCGCCAAGCATTGCACAAATTTCGGATGCGTCAATCGGCTCGTGCGTACGGACCGAGCATTTGAATTTACCCGCTGTTTTTTCGCGAATGGTGACACCGATTACAACCCCTTCGATTTGGCGCGGAATGGGTGTTACTCCTTCAAGCTCGTCTGGTGTAACCATACTCTGCATTTCGGCTGTAATGGTCATAAGTGCACAACGATTATCAAAGTGCATTTCGATATTATCAACCGCCTGCTGCTCGACCTTTAATCGCGCAAACGATTTAGTATCGAACATAATGCGATTGATTTCGTAATAATTAGCACCACATTCGATCAACTTGGATGCGATAATATGTGTATTCGATGTAGTATTTTGATACTTAAAGCAGCCGGTGTCGGTGACAATTCCTGTATAAAGATTGTCTGCAATCACCTTGTCAATTTCGACACCAAGCTCCAAAATAAGCGCGTAAATATTCTCGCAATTCGCTCCTGCATCAGCATTGACATAAGTAATCGGTGCATAGCCCTTATTCGAGCGGTGATGGTCGATTGCAAGGGCAATTTTATCACCGTAAAGCTCATTATTTTTGCCCAAGAGCTTTAAATCAGCAACGTCAACGGCAACGATATTTTCGTGCTGAAAATCCTGGATTTCGACCGGTTTTACCATATAATCATACCGCGCAGGGATTTCGTCAGCACATTCTACCCTCGCCTTTTTGCCCATTTTATGCAAAGCGTGGCAAAGCCCATACGCTGACCCGACGGTATCCCCGTCGGGTGACGCATGAGAAAGTATTAAAAAATTATCATTTTTACTAAAAAATGCTGCAATAGTTTTAATATCAGTCATTCTTTACCTCATCGCTCAAACCTTCAAGCATATGCGCAATTTTTGAGCTATATTCAATGGAATCGTCAGCTATAAAGCGCAATTCCGGAATTTTACGAATAGAAAGTCGTGAGCCAAGCTCTCGGCGGATATATCCACCCGCGCTTTTTAGTCCTTCGACAGCGCGTTTTGCCGCTTCAAAGCCCTCCATAGCACAGACGTATATCTTTGCATAAGACAAATCGTTTGTGACCTCGCATCTGACAACAGAAAGCATAAGTCCCGATACACGCGGATCCTTTAACTCGCGCATAATAGACGAAATCTCACGCTTAAAATCGGACGAAATACGGTCAATTTTGTAACCTGCCATTTATGCTCAATCCTCTCTATATTCTTCGATAATAAAGGCCTCGAAACGGTCGCCTTCCTTGATGTCATTGAACTTTTCGAGTCCGATACCGCACTCGTAGCCCTGGGCAACCTCTTTTGCATCATCCTTAAAGCGCTTGAGCGAGTCAATCTTATCCTCGGCGATAACGATACCGTCACGGATAACACGAATTTGACAAGCACGTGTAACCTTACCGTCAGTAACGTAAGAACCTGCGATTGCGCCGACATTAGAAATCTTATATACCTGACGTACGTCAACCGAGCCGAGTACAACTTCGCGTGTTTTCGGTGCTAACATACCCTTCATAGCAGCTTCGATTTCTTCGATACAATCGTAAATTACGCGGTAGGTTCTGATTTCGACGCCGTCTCTTTCTGCATTATTCTTAGCGCCGACATCAGGACGAACGTTAAATCCAACGATAATTGCGTTCGATGTGTTAGCAAGCATAACGTCGGATTCGTTAATTGCACCAACACCGCCATGAACTACCGACACACGAACCTCTTCGTTTGTAAGCTTTTCGAGTGACTGACGAACGGCCTCAACAGAGCCCTGAACGTCGGCCTTAACAATTACGTTGAGTTCCTTCAAATCGCCGTCAGAAAACTGGTCAAAGAAGTTATCAAGTGTAACCTTCTGCTGTGCCTTCCAAATTTCTTCCTTAGCACGCTGTTTACGCTGTTCAACAAGCTCACGTGCAAGACGCTCATCAGAAACGGCATTAAATTCATCACCTGCGCTCGGAACTTCGGCCAGACCGATAATCTCAACCGGTACAGACGGGCCTGCGGAAGTAATCTTTGCACCATTTTCGTCAACCATTCCTCTTACACGGCCGACCGATGTTCCTGCAACGATAATGTCACCGTGATTAAGTGTACCCTTCTGAACGAGGAGGGTTGCAACAGGGCCTCTACCCTTGTCAAGACGAGCTTCGATAACAATACCGCCTGCTCTTCTGTCAGGGTTTGCCTTTAATTCCATAACATCGGCAACGAGAATGATATTTTCGAGAAGGTCATCAATACCCTGATGTGACTTTGCCGAAACGGGTACGCAGATAACGTCTCCGCCCCATTCCTCAGGAATGATGTTATGCTCGGTAAGCTGCTGCTTTACTCTATCGGGGTTTGCAGTCGGCTTATCCATTTTATTTATTGCAACAATGACCTGAACCTTTGCGGCTCTGGCGTGGTTAATTGCTTCGATTGTCTGCGGCATAATACCGTCATCAGCAGCAACAACGAGTACGGCAATATCGGTAGCCATAGCACCTCTGGCACGCATGGAAGTAAATGCTGCATGTCCGGGAGTATCGAGGAATGTAATCTCTCTATCCTCTAACTTAACGCGGTAAGCACCGATATGCTGAGTAATTCCACCTGCTTCGGTTGAGGTTACATTCTTATTACGAATAGCATCGAGAAGCGATGTCTTACCATGGTCAACGTGACCCATTACGCAGACAACAGGGCTACGGGGACGGAGATTTTCTGTAGTATCCTCGGTATCGTCCATGATACGCTCTTCGATTGTTACAACTACCTCACGCTCAACCTTCGCGCCAAGCTCGGTTGCAACGATTTCGGCTGTATCGTAGTCAATTGTCTGTGTAATTATGGCCATTATGCCAAGAAGCATAAGCTGCTTAATAACCTCTGCAGCGGTCTTTTTAAGCTTTGTTGCAAGGTCGCCAACGGTGATTTCGTCACCGACAGTGATTTTAAGCGGCATTTTCTTAATTCTTTCGAGCTGAATGCGACGGAGCTTATCTGCCTCTGTTTCGCGCTTGGGTCCCTTTTTGGGATAGCCCTGCTGAGGACGCTTTTTAATCTGTTGACGGTTCTGTGTTTGGGTATTTACGCCCTTATCACTTGCAATTGACTCGTACTTTTCATTATAACGGTCAAGTTCAACATAAGCTGAGTGCATATCAACCTTACGAATTTCGGCAGGTCCTCTGTTAGGAGCAACCGAAGGTGCCTTTTTCTTCTTTTCGGGCATGGGCTGTTTTTCACCTGTCGGTGCAGCCGGTTTCTTTTCGTCTGATTTATTATTTTCGGCCTTTTGTGCAGGCTTTTCTGCCTTTTCAGCGGCAGGTTTAGCAGGTGCTTTACCTTCCTTTTCGGCCTTTGCCGCTCTAGCCATTGCGGCAAATTCCTCGGCAATTCGGGCCTGTTCGGCTAATTTGGCTTCCTTTGCCTCTGCCTCTGCTTTACTGCGTTCTTCTCTCGCCTTTTCGCCCTGGGCAAAGTAATTGTCAAACGATTCAACCTGATTATTTTGAGTCATGTAATCAAAAATTATATTCAGTTCATTCTCTTCGAGAACAGTCTGACTCTTTTTCGGTTCGCTGACAAATCCTGAAAGAAGTGTAATAATATCCTTGCTCGGTACATCAAAGTCTTTTGCAACCTCGTGTACTATATATTTAATCATCATATAGCTGATTCATCCTTCCTCATTGTATTGTGTAAAGTGAGTAACTTCTCCGCAAAGCCCTTTTCGGTAACTGCGACTACGCCGGCTTTTATTCCGATTGAAGCGGAAAGTTCATCGAGCATACAGTCAAGCTTAATAACAGGGACTTTATATTTTTCGCCGACAAAGTTTGCTTCCTTTGCTGTTTTTGGCGAAATGTCATTGGCGAACATAATCAAGTACGCCTTTTTATTCTTTGCGGTTGAAAGGGTTTCATTATAGCCAATCGCCATTTTTCCTGCTCGTCTGACAAGCCCGAGCAGAGATAAAATTCTATTCATCGGCTGATATTTCCTCCTCCATACCGTTATATATTTCGTCGGGTATGGTAACCTCGAAGGCACGGTCAATGCGCTTTGATTTACGGGCTTTTTTGAGACAATCGGCATTCGGGCAAATGTATGCACCTCGTCCGTTTTTCTTTCCTGTTTTGTCAAGCGAAATTTCGCCTTCCGATGACTTTACTACTCTGATCAGTTCGCGTTTTTCCTTCATTTCGCCGCAACCGACACACATTCTCATCGGCTGTTTACGCTTTTGCATAAACCAACGCCTCCTTGTAACTTTTTCCTTTAAAATTATTCGCCGTAGAAACCGCTTTCGGGACGAATATCAATCTTCCATCCGGTCAAACGTGCGGCTAAACGTACGTTCTGACCCTTGTTACCGATGGCAAGTGAAAGCTGACCATCCGGAACGGTTGCCTTGCAAACCTTTTGTCCTTCGGTGTCGAGTTCTACCGACAGAACCTTTGCCGGTGAAAGAGCTTCCTTTATAAATTCAACGGGATCCTCTGAATACTTGATAATATCAATCTTTTCAGGATAGAGTTCCTCGAGAATCTTTGAAATTCTGGCACCGCG
>JAFOCH010000066.1 GCA_017381395.1 Clostridia bacterium | reverse complement strand
TACGCCGCCGAAATTTTTGACGGCGAATCGTCCGAGCCGCAGAGGGTTGCCGACGAAATAAAGGCGGAGATAAAGCGACTTCGCCGCGAGGGAATCGATCCCGACGCATTTACCTGCGCAAAAAACAGTCTTTACGGACAAATGGTTATGCAGTATAATGTAATCGACCGAATAGTTTCCGACCTGATCGCAACGGCCATGTCGGGTGACGGTCTGTTTGACGAAATGGATGTTTTTGCCGCCATTACGCTCGACGACGTGACCGAGTGCTTAAACACCCAGCTTAACGAGGAATATTCCGCATTGTCGGTAATTTTGCCGACCGAATAAACCCGAAAGGAAGTAAAAAAATGCTTACTGCCGCAGTAAACACAGTTGCCGAAAATCAGGATTGGATTAAAATTTTCGGCTTAAAGTTAAATCTCGACCGAGTTGCCTTTACTATTCCGATTGGCGACGGCTACGATATTTATTGGTATGCCGTTATCATCGCCTTCGGTCTGCTTCTGGCCATGATCTACGGCTTCAAAAGAGCACCCAAATTCGGCATCGACACCGACAAAATGATCGACGTTGTGCTGGTTTCATTCATCTGCGCCTTTGTCGGAGCGAGGGCTTACTACCTCATCTTCGATGCAAAGCCGCTTTCTTCATTTGGCGAAATTTTTGCCGTGCGAAATGGCGGACTTGCGATATACGGCGGAGTAATCGGTGCCTTTGTTTCGGGCTGGATTATGTGCCGTGTGAAGAAGATAAAGGTGCTTGCAATGTACGACCTTGCGGCACTCGGCTTTTTGATCGGTCAGGGAATCGGACGCTGGGGCAATTTCTTTAATCAGGAGGCCTACGGCACCCACACCGACAGCATTTTTGGTATGACGGGTAACATTATCGAAAGGAACTATGCCTACGGCTCATCTGTCGGAGCCGAGCCGCCCGTTCACCCCTGCTTTTTGTACGAATCATTCTTCTGTCTTTTAGGTTTCGCGCTTCTCCACTTTGTTAGTAAAAAGCGCAAATTCGACGGTCAAACCATTTCGCTGTATATGATTTGGTACGGTGTAGTCCGCTTCTTTATCGAGGGACTGCGCACCGACAGTCTGCCGCTTGGCGCATTACGCGTTTCGCAGGTTGTGTCATTTGTTTTGGTCGTCGCAGGAATTGCCCTTTACGTATTCTTACAGTCGCGCGGTAAAAAGGCGGCAGTAGAGCAGGGCGAATACGACGAGCTTTTCTCCGACTTTGATGATGACACCGACGAATCGACCGATGAGCTTGCCGACAGCGATGACGAGGTTGCCGATGCTGAGTCGATTGCCGACCTAGAAGCACTCGACGGCGCCGAAGCTCCCACCGAGTCGGTTGCCGACACCAACGATGTCGACGAGTCCAGCGAAATCGACACTACTGATGCCGAGCACATTAACCAGCCCGAGACCGACGAAAACGCCACCGATGGCACCAACGAATAATATAACCGAAACGAGGATATAAAAATGGCACTTATAATTGACGGAAAGGCGGTATCGGCCGCAACCCGAGCCGAAATCAAGCAAGAGGTAGTCGCCCTTTCTGAAAAAGGGGTAGAAATCGGACTTGCCGTAATCATTGTCGGCGACGACCCTGCCTCACGAGTTTACGTGAATAATAAGAAAAAGGCGTGTGCTGAGCTTGGAATCAGGTCGGAGGAATACGCACTTCCTGCCGAAACCACTAATGAGGAGCTGCTTTCCCTCATTCGCGAGCTCAACGACCGCGCAGATATAAACGGCATTCTCTGTCAGCTTCCGCTGCCCCGTCACCTTGACGAAAAGGCGGTTATCAACACCATTTCACCCGAAAAGGACGTTGACGCCTTCCACCCCGTAAACGTGGGCGGAATTATGACGGGCGACTACACCTTTTTACCCTGCACACCTGCCGGTGTTATGCAGATGCTTAAATATTACGACATTTCCTGCGAGGGAAAGAAATGCGTTGTAATCGGCCGCTCGAATATCGTAGGAAAGCCGATGGCTATGCTTGCCCTGCACGATAATGCGACCGTGACCATCTGTCACAGCCGCACCGTCGGGTTAAAAGAGGTTTGCAAAGAAGCGGACATTCTCATCGCCGCCGTTGGTCGACCGAAGTTTGTCACCGCCGATATGGTAAAGCCGGGCGCAGTAGTAATCGACGTCGGAATGGACAGGGACGAAAACGGCAAGCTCTGTGGCGACGTTGACTTTGACAATGTGGTCGAGGTCGCATCGGCAATTTCACCTGTACCGGGCGGAGTTGGCCCCATGACCATCACCATGCTGATGAAAAATACACTCACCGCCGCAAAGCAGCAAAACGGTATTTAACATTTTTACATTATAAGAAGAAGGAGGGTTCGGAATGATAAAGCGACTTTTGTGCTTTTTGGTAGCGGTGTTGACCATGATTAGCGTTTTTTCGCTTACCGCCGCGGCAAAAAGTGTGTCAAACAGTGACTGGGACGTCGAAATCGACTTTCCCGACGAATACATAGTCCTCACCACCGCAACCCTCTCTAAAAATACCGAGTTTATCGAATCCATCGGTCACTCGAAGGAGAGTCTGCGAAAGGCGATGAATAGCGGCAACATTGTTTTTTACGCTGCGAATGAAAAGAATACCAAGCAGTTTCATGTCAAATGCTGGTCAACCGATTTTTCACAGCGAATTGGTAATCTGCATTCCCTTTCAGGCGAATCGCGTGAGACAACCCTCGACTCGATCAAAAAGATTCTCGTTTCCGACGGACACGAAATTCTCTTTTCAAACAGTTTCACCCACGGCGAAAGCTTGTTTTTGAAGCTCGCCGTTTCGGTAAAAGGGGACAATCCCTTCTGCTACATCCAGTACATCACCGTGCTGGCAGGCAATTTCTATTCGCTCGTTTATTACAATGCCCACAGCTACCTCACCGTAGCCGAGCAGAAGGAGGCCGACAGCATCCTTTCTGCGATGAAAATAAGGGCCGAGGCCGAGGGTAGAGGCATTTCCGCCCAGGAAATTATCTATTTCACCCTAGTCGGACTTGTGCTTGTCGGCGCCGTTTTCATTACCTTTGTTATTTTGCGAAGCTTCCTTATCGATTATAAAATTAGCAAAACCGAGCCCGAGATTATTCCCGACAGGATAAAAATAAAGCGAAATAAATTCGGAGGACGAAAAAAATGAGTATTTCAAAGCTTTCTTTCATCGTAACAGCGGCGGCAGTAGTTTTGGCCGCAATTAACGTTATTATTCGCGCCACCACTCCCGACCAGTCGATGCTCTGGCCGATGATTTTACTTGCCATTACCGCGGCTGCATTCCTTTTCAGCTTGGTGGTCATCAGCGGCAAAAAGGGCGGCAAAAAGTCCGACACCGCCGAGGATAGCGTTGCCGAAAAGACCGACGCAAACAATAATGAGTAATACCGTTTCGCATAAAATAATTGCGCGAATTTATACCGACCTGCCCGAAAAATTCGGCATCCCGAGGCAAAGTGGACTCGCCCCGTCACTGATGGGACGGATCGTTTTCGAGCCCGAGTATCGCAACGCCGAAGCACTGCGCGGTCTCGACGAATTTTCGCATTTGTGGCTGATTTGGCAGTTTTCCGAAGCAGTGCGCGAGGACTGGTCACCGACCGTCCGACCGCCGCGACTCGGCGGAAACAAGCGAATGGGCGTTTTCGCCACTCGTTCACCTTTCCGCCCGAATGCAATCGGTCTTTCGTCGGTAAAGCTCGAAAAAATCGAAACCGACGGCGAAAACGGCAGGGTGATTTGCGTTTCGGGGGTCGACCTAATGAGCGGCACCCCGATTTTTGACATAAAGCCGTACCTCGCCTATACCGACAGTCACCCGCAAGCAACCGGCGGCTTTACCGACTCGGTCGCCGATCGCACGCTTAAAGTGACCATTCCCGACGAGCTAATCGACAGGATACCTGTCGACAGTCGCGATGCCCTCTTTGATATCTTAAAGGAGGATCCTCGCCCGTCATATCAGCACGACGAGGAGCGAATTTATCGCTTTGACTTTGCTGGACGGACGATCGCCTTTGTGGTAAAGGAGCGCACACTCACCGTCACCGACATCGAGTGACCGAAACATAGACGAGTGACCACCACGCAACCTTTGCCCCTGCCATCAAATTAAAAAAAGTGTCGCTGAGCGACCATTAATAAAAAAATAAAAACGGACAGAGAATTTTCTCTGTCCGTTTTTTTACATTGTTTTAATATTAGTCGCCGATGTCGTGGCCCTGATACTTGTCATTGTTGAGTGTCATGAGCTCCTCGAGTGCGTGACCGAGGTGAGCGTCATCGGGAGTGTGACCTACCTGGCCGTTAACCGGGTAGAAGAGCATATCGCCCTTTAAGCGCTTTGTGCGGTCTAACATAACCTGCTTTCTGTAATGGCCGCCCTCAACCAATGAAATAAAGTCAAAGATTCTTTCGGAGAGGTAATCGTTTTCGTGGATGAGCTTGTCACCGGTGATAACGATCTGGATTTCTTCGTTTGCGGCAGCGTCTATAGTGATAGCGGTTGTGTATGTGCTCTTGTCGTGTGAAGCTTTTGCCTTAACAGCTTTTCCGCCGACGAATGCTTTAACCTTAGCACCTACTGCAAAGCCGCGGAGCGAAATTGTCCACTTGCGCTTTTCGGGAACGAGCGAAAGGTCACCGACCGATGCCTTCTTTGTAAAGGTAGCGGTTTCGCCCCAATCGAGTGTCATCTCGGTCGAAACAAATGCGCCATTCTTATATTCGCTTCCTTCACCTGCATCTTCATAGAGGGTAAAGGTGTTGCTAGCACCGGGGAATACAACGATTTCCATATCGTCACAGCCAACCAGATTGTCGTTTGACTTTTTATAATTTGCGAGCGGAACGATAGCTCCTGCCTTTGCAAATACGGGGTAATCGTTGATTGTGCGGTAAACCTTGAGTCGTCTGTGATTTTCGCAAACGTAGCGGTTTCCGTTAAAGAAGTCGAACCAATCACCCTTCGGGAACCATGCGTCAGCACCTGAGGTGTGATCCTTTTCGTCAAGCGGCTCGGTGATCGGAGCAACCATGATTTCGCTACCGAACATAAACTGATTCTTTACCTCGTAGGCAGCCGAATTCTTCGGATAATGATAGTACATCGGCTGAACGAGCGGAACGAGATCGGTGTGGTTGCGATAGTTCATTGTATAAATGTAGGGGAAGAGTCTATGTCTGAAATTGAGCCAGTATTTCATTGTGCTCTGATACGGCTCGGCAAACATCCAGGGTTCCTTGCGGATAAACTCGTCCTTTGAGCTGTGGAGTCGGTTGATCGGCGAGAAAACGCCAAGCTGCACCCAACGGGTTGTCAGGTCACTGTTGTGGTAACCGCACATGTGACCGCCGATGTCGTGGCTCCACCAACCATAGCCAACGTTAGACGCTGTGGAGGTGAAATAGGGCTGGAATTCGAGCGAATCCCAAGTAATGTATGTATCGCCAGAGAAGCCAACGGGGTAACGATGGCTACCGGGGCCGCTGTAACGCGAGAAGAACATCGGACGCTTTCCGCTGCGGGAAATGTCGAGAATGTGGAGATGGTTGAGCAGCCAAAGCGGATCAACGATTTCGCGCTTGTCTGCGGGACGGTCGGGCTCAATATCGCGAATCCACCAATAGTTTCTGCCCTGCTGCCAGTCCATCCACCAGAAGTCAACGCCGTCATCCTCGTACTTGTGATGGAGGATGTCGAAGTATTTTTCCATAAAGTTCGGCGAAAGAACGTCGAAGGGAATGATATTGGTTGATTTAGGATCAACGCCCATTGCCTCTGCCATTTCTTCAAACATTTCTTCGTGGCATCTTACGCCCTGAGCGGGGTGCAGATTGAGTGATGTGCGAAGATTGTTTTCGTGCAGATATTTGAGGAATGCAGCATAGTCGGGGAAAAGTTCCTTGTTCCAGGTGTATCCGGTCCAACCGTCCTGGAATCTGGGTAAACTCTTAAACTTTGCCTTGTCCTTGGGCTTGAGCTTGTTGTAATGCCAGTCCATATCGATAACGGCAACCGAGAAGGGGATTTCCTCCTCCTTGAAGCGCTCGATGAGGGCTGTGTAGCTTTCCTGTGAATAGTCGTAGTATCTGCTCCACCAGTTTCCGAGAGCGTATGCCGGAAGCATGGGAGGAGCTCCTGTCAAGCGATAAAGGTCACGAATGGCTCCGAGATAGTCGAATCCGTAGCCAAAGAAGTACATATCGGTTGTGTTTTCGTTTCTAACTTCGATCCAGCCATCTTCACCGAGGAGAGCTCTCTTTGAATCGTCGATGACCGAGAAGCCGTTGCGTGAGCAAACGCCGCGACCGAGCTTGATATAGCCGTTGATGCCGTCGAGCGTCTTTGCCGTGCCGCCGAGATCCTCAAAATCGTCACCGAAATTCCAGGTGCTTGCGGGCTCGCAAATGAGCTTAATCGAAAGGGCACCTTCAAAGCCGTTAGCTTCGGTATTATATGTAAGGATGAGGTCCTTTGTTTGAACGGTTAAAATGCCGTTTTCTTGCTTTGTGGTAAATTCCGTTTTGGGAAAATCGCGGTGAAAAGCCGACTGACTTGCCCTGTCCTCAAACTTGCCCGACGGGTCAAATTCGATACGTACGAGCTGGGATGTGAGGAAGGTAAAACGGTAATTATTTCCTTTTACGATGTTATTTTCCAGTGCTTTTGGTGAAACGGGCCAAAAAAATCTATTTTTCATAAATTTTTTCACACAACCTTTCAGAACAAATAAATACAAAGTGAGTTTAACACGGTGATTTGGCTTTGTCAAGGTAAATTTAAGAAAAAACGACACCTCGAAAAAAGCCGAAATTTTTTTCTGACAAAAAACTGATATTTCGGGCAAAATATGTGCGTTTTTGCTTGATTTGGTGCGGTTGACGTTGAATGACAAAACAGTATAATTAAAGTAGTTAACTGCCTTTTTGACATATTTATCAATGATATTTTAAAAAAGAAAAAATTGCAAATTTTTGTCAACTGTTAGGAGGATAAACAGTATGAAAAAAATGATATCATTTTTGTGCGTGACGGCACTCATGCTCAGCATGATGATGTGCGGCATTACATCGCTTTCTGCCTTTGCCGCTACTACCATCGACGTCACGTCACTCGGCGTTGTCGCGAACGATATTTCGGCGGCATCGTCAAACGCAAGCAAGCTCAATAGTAGTATGAGCTCTTGCAGTAACGGGACGACATATTACTTCCCGAACGGAACATATTATATTTCTCCGTCATCATCTTGGCTTTCATCATCGGGAATGGTATTGTCGGGAAAGAGTAATATCACCCTCGAAGGTGACAATGCGACTATTGTTAACACAAGCTACGATAATACAAGCAAGTCGCAGCAGTCGGGTACCTTTATGGTAAAGGCATCGAATTGTACCAACCTTACCATCAAGGGACTCAATTTCGACTATCAGGATTACACCTCTGTCAGCGGTACAATTACCGCCACAGCAGGCGATTCTATCACCATTCAGCTCGACGACAAATTCCTCGACGGCTCGTATAAGAAAGCGCTCACCGGCGGCGAATTTATCCAGTGCTTAAATCAGCTCGACGATAACGGCACCCCCGTTTGCGAGCATTTTACAACTAATACGTCAACCGGCTTTACAGGCACCCTTTCGGGTAACAAGTACACCATCACCGGTAACGGAGGCGGAAGCTGGTACTACTTCTCGGTAGGAAAGACACTCGTCGTTCGTTTCTCGCTCGGAACGGGCGCAGTTCCTGCATTCCAGCTCACCAGTGTAAAGGGACTCACCGTCGAGGACGTAAACGTTTACTCCACCCCTGCCGACGTATTCTACTGCACCGGCTCAAACTCGGACTATTCCTTTACCCGACTGAACATCGGACCGAAGTCGGACGCTCCGACCTACTGGGGCTCAAACGTTGACGGTATCCACCTTCTCGGTATCTCGGGCGAAATTAAGATTGACGACTGCTCATTCAAGGGAATGGGTGACGACGCCCTCAACTCACATTCACGCGCCGCAAAGGTTACCGGTACAGGTACCAACAGCGCAACCATCGTTGACGGCTGGTCATCGGGTTCGCTCGAATCCACTTGGGGTAGCGCAGGTGACGTAGTTCGTTTCTATAAGGACGATTGGACCTTGCTCGGTACCGCTAAAATTACGTCATTCAGCGGCACATCGTTAAAGGTAGATTCGCTTCCCAGCGGAGTTGCCTCGGGCTGCTTTGTCCAGAATACAAAGTTTATGCCCAAAATCACCATCAAGGACACGGTCGTCGACGGAAGCCGCGCTCGTGCATTCCTCATCCGTAGCGAAAACGTTTCAATTACCGGCTGTACCGTAAAGAATACCCGTCTTGCAGCCGTAATTATGGCGGCCGATATTTCGACCTGGTACGAAATGGGCCCGTCTGCAAACGTAACTATTGATAATAACCTTTTCCAAAATTGCTGCGTATCAAAGGTTAACTCGAACTATGGCGTAGTAGCAATTAAGGGCTGCGACGACGGTGGCGGAGATAACTATGCTGCCGGCGTACATAATAATATCACAATCACAAACAATATCTTTAACGGAAGCGGAGCATCCTCCATCTACGCTTCTGCAACCGACGGCCTCGCAATCAAGGGCAACACCTTTGTCAACTATGGCCGTGACCCGCATGAATGGGCAGCTACCACTGGTTCATACGCCGTTGCAGTAGTAAACTGTAACAACGTAACAATGGACTATGACGAAAGCTTATATTCACGCAACGCATCCATCACCCAGGTTGAGCCGGAAAACGGCGGAAATACTGGCGGCGGAGAATCGGGTGGCGAAATCAGTGGCCTTTATGACGATGAATTAAAGGCACTCGTCCTCAATAATTACGATTCACTCGTCAGCTTTGATAACAGCGGCACCGAAACCGAAGCAAAGAACTGGACCAATCTCACCGGCAACACAGTTAAATTCAATAACTGGTCGGGAAAGAACAACCGTGCTAATACAGGTATGGCGGTTGACTTTAACGTAAAGAATAAGAATACCTTTGTACTCGCCGACGGATTTAAGTTCCAGATGTCGACCATGTTTAACCCGAACGCAACCACCTTTACAGGCAACGAGCATTACTTTAAGTTTGGTGACGTAAAGCTTGCCATCAACTCGGGTAAAAATGCGTCAGGCACAGCGAATTCAGGTATTTACATTTATAATGGTGATACCCTCGTTGCATCGGCCGACACCGGTTATGCGGCAAACGATTCTACATTCAAATCGTACTATACAGCAAACTATACATATTATTATGTTACCTACATCGACGGCAAAATGTTGTTACAGACAATTAACTCGAACGGAACTCACGATGCCGTATGGACACTTGCCGACGGTACCGAAAACGTTACTGCCGTTCCCGTCGAAATCGGTCTTGATGACAATACGATCGAAGTATTTAAGTTTGGCGGCTGGGCACAGTATGACGGCGGCGACTCAACAGTTGTTTGCGATCCTGCCCTTTCGACAATCTTCCCCTACGATACAGTAGCCGACTTTGCGGCTTACCTTTCTGCTCTTAACAGCAATTCGTCAGCGGCCCAGGTTGCTCACGCACGCTACCTCTTTGATGGAGTAAAAGCCGTTGCATCCAGCGGACTCAAAGCCGAAATCGCACCTTACGAAAGCTACATCATCGCTTGCGAAAATGCAGGTGGCGGTGACAGTGGAGACAGTGGTGAAGGCGGCGGAGAATCGGGCGGCGAAAACGGTGGAGAAGAGGGCGGAAACGATACCGAAGAGCCCTCTGCACTCGATAACGAAATCGCATCAATCGTTGTTAATGAATACGATTCAAAGGTTGGCTTTGATAACACAGGAACAGAATCAGAAGCATCTAACTGGAACGTTTTAGCAAGTGCAGGCGACCAGAAATTTGCCAACTGGGGCGGATTAAATAACCGCGTTCAGACAAATATGAACGCCGACATCAAGCTCCAGAGCAAGAACGAGTTTAATCTCGTCGACGGTTTCAAGTTCCAGATGGCAACCACATTTAACCCCGACGCTACGTTGTTTAACAGCACCGGACACTATTTTATGTTCGGCGACCTGAAGCTTCTCATCGACTGTGGCCAGAACCTTGCAGGCTCACGTACAGCAGGTGTCTATATCTACGACGGCGACACTCTC
>JAFOCH010000065.1 GCA_017381395.1 Clostridia bacterium | reverse complement strand
TGGCGAAGAATTCGTATTCACCGCCGGAGAACAAGAATTTTATGAATCAAAGGGATTCGTTAACGAGCCCCAGAGATGCAAAAACTGCCGTATGGCTCGCAAAAATAGCGAAAGAGCTAACAGAGAGATGTTCACAGCTACCTGTGCATCCTGCGGCACCGAAGCAAAGGTTCCTTTCAAGCCCCGCGAGGATCGTCCTGTATACTGCAGCGAATGCTTCGCAAAAATGAAAGAGTCTGCTGAATAATTTTTCCTTTTAGCAGTTAGCTTTGTAGGAGGGTTTCAGTAAAACTGAACTCATTAGATTACGGTTTTAGTTTTGTTTACCTTCGATATACAAAGTAAACCTTTTCTGCTCGGCGCAGCCCTAAGCACGCTATTGTTAACAGTGGTCACATAACCTGCCCGAAACGGATGAGGTTTATGATGAAAGAAACCCATTTAACAGAAAATGAAAGCGGTTATCCCAACCAGGAAGGGATAACCGCTTAATTTTTTTTGCTCTGACGGGGGCGGAGGTGTGAGAGCACACAATATGGGTGTACTGTCGGTGGCGCGTGGTCGGGATGCAGTCGGGTGCGTGGTCGGGGCGCGTGGCATAAAGAGTCACCCCGTTTCGGCACAGCTCAAAACAGCTTTGATTTGTGCGGTCTGTTTGAGTGGGCAACAGCGTTTTTGTGGGTAGTGGCGTTTTTGTGGGCGGTGCGGGTAATGAGCTCGCGAAAGCCGCCGGTGTAGTACATTATCGCGGCATAAGAGCCGACCGCCACCGTGCCGCCGATGACAAGGCGGAGAGTCGAGCCGTTTAAACCCACCGTTTCGGTGAAAAAGAAGGCGGCGGCTGACGAAAGAGCGGCGCAAATTATCGGTCGTACCGCCCAATTTATCAGGTCAAAGCCCATTTCCGCGCGTATGAGCAGCCGCCCGATGCAAAGTGAAGCCGTCAGCGCATTCGATACCACCATCACCGTCAAAAAACCGACCATTCCAAACCTTTCGACCACCAGATAGATGAGAACGAGTCGCACGGCTGAGTCGGCTACATTGTATTTGAACAGCGCCTTTTCCTGACCGAGCCCCTTTAAAATGCCGTCGGTGACGCTTTCGAGATACATCAGCGGCACCAGTGGAGCAAGGCACCGAATCAGCACCCCGACCTCAACTGAGCCATAAACGACGACACCGATTTCGCCCGAAAAAACGAGAAAAATCCCCGCGATTATTGCCGACAGTTCACAGGTGATGCCGATGGTTCTGCGCGATGCCGAACGAATCAGTTCACGGTCGCCCGATGCCGCCGCGCTCGACATTTCGGGCACGAGCAGGGTCGACAGCGCAGTCAAAAACGAGCCGGGGAAGAATAAAATCGGCAGCGCCATTCCCTTTAACCGACCGAAAGCGGCAAGAGAGCCCGAGTATGAGCCGCTGTGCAGAGCTAGTTTTGACGGCACAAGCAGGCTTTCGGCGGTACGCAGGGCAGTGGTCAGATAGCGTCCTGCCGTAATCGGCAGCGAAATCGAGGTTAGACGAGCAACCACCGAATACGGTGGAGTTTTTCGACCGCCGCTGACGTCGGTAATCCCTCGCGAATGCGACCGATACCCGATATAAAGAAAGAAGCAGGACGCCGCTTCGGCAACCGTGTCGCCAATCAGCACCGCCGCCGCGGCGTAGCCGATGCCAAACGGAGCAAAAATGCCGATAATGCCCATTATCAGACCGATTCGTACCAGCTGCTCAAAGATTTGCGCCGAGGACTGAACGACCACACGCCGGCAGGCAATAAAGTAGCCACGAATGCAGGAGGACACGCCCATAAAGGGGAGCGAAAAGGACAGAATTTTTAACGAAAGGGCGGCACGGACATCCTTTATCCACAGATCCGCTATAATGTCGGACAGAAAGAAAACCGCCGCAGTTGAAAGAATGGCAACGCATAAGGTGAGTAGCACCGACCGAGCGAAAATTCGCCTGACCGACCGAGCGGTGCCGCAGGTAAGCTCCTCGGCTATCAGTCGGGTTACCGCCGTAGAAATGCCGCTGGTCGCAAAGGTGGATGCCAGCATATACACCGACAAAATGAGGGTATACAGTCCCATTCCCTCGGCACCGATTGCCGCCGAAAGCCATATTCGAAAAAACATTCCAATCGAACGCAAAACGAGGGCGGTGACGGTTAAAACGGCGGCGTTTTTTATAAATTTTCCTGTCTGCACTTTATTTACACACCTGTTCAAAATATTTGTTATAAAGGGCGGCGATGGCATCCCAAGTTTGCTTATCGGTGTCGCCCGTCATACCAAGCCCTGCCGCGCGCTGATACTCCCTGACCGCCGCGGCAGTTTTTTGGTCATAGATGCCGTTTTTGTCCACGCCGCCGATGTTGTAAAACCGATTTTCACTGATAAAATTAAGCATGGTTTGGAGCAGATATACATCGTCGCCCGTTTCCCCCATTCGCAGACACAGGTTGCAAGCGAGTGCGGCTACCCTTTCGGGCGGCTTTTGGGCGTAAAGGGTGGCGAGGTAGCGGTCATTCAGCCGTTTCCAAGTTTCGCTGTCGACATTTCCCGTTACCGACAGCCCCTGATCCTGCTGAAAAGCCGACACGGCAAGTGACGTAAGCGGCCCATAGACGCCGTCGGCGGCGATTTCGGGGAGCCGCCCCTCGCTGAGCGATAATGCTCGCAGTTTTTCCTGTATTTCGCGTGTTTCAGATGCTGACATTGTATCATTTTCCTTTCGTTGAGCGGTCTTTTACTCGGTTTGGGTGATGGTTTCGCCGCCAAACTGACCCTGCTGCCGCTGACGGCCAAAGTAAAGGGTATCGTATTCATTGGCGATTGCCGACCAGGTGACCGCTCCGACTATGCCATTGGGGGTGAGTCCGAGCTGATTTTGAGCCGCGCGAACTGCCGTATCGGTCGCCTGACCAAATCTGCCGTCCACCGTGACGCTAGGTATCGACGGATAAACCCGCGCAAGCTCATTGAGATACTCCTGAAGCAAGGAAACGTACTCTCCAGACGAGCCGAGCTGCAAAATAAAGCCGGGGTAAAGGACGGCTCCGCCCGACAAAAGTCCCTGATCGGTAACGATTCCACGATAGGCACGATATATGTCGTTCCAGGTGTTTCGCCCGACAATGCCGTCGGGGTCAAGCCCGAATGTGCGCTGAAACGCCTTTACGGCATTTTCGGTCTGGGTGTCGAAAACGCCCGTCTGCGAAACGCTCGGCACCGAATCGTAAAACCGCGAAATCACCGCCAAATAATATTGCAGCACCGAAACGTATTCGCCCGACGAGCCGACACTCAGCTGCGACGGGTACTGGGTGGCGATTTCGCTATACTGAACGCCCTCGGAATTGAGCTCGCTGAGCTTCTTTACCGAGGTGTAAATGTAGGCGATGCGGTACCAGGTTTCCTTACCGATAATACCGTCGGGTGAAAGCCCGAAAATCCGCTGAAATTCGCGCACTGCCGCATCGGTGTCCGCACCGAAAATGCCGTTTGGATTGGCGATTTTGGGTATGGCGGGGTAGTTTCGCGAGATGCGATTGAGCCGAAGCTGCATCTGTTGCACCGAGTTACCTGCATCACCTTCGCGCAAGGCAATCCCCGGATATGACGGCACATTCGCCCTTACGGGTGCCGAAACAATGTCGATGTCGTCACCGTAATACCTCTGCAAAATTTCGTACGGGGTGAGTCCCTGATTAGCGAGGGTGACGGTGTCCCATTGGCGCAGTCCGTCACAGGTGGTTTGCCGTCCGTCGCAATAGGCGGTAAAAAGCGGCTCAACCGTACCCTGACGGCGCACATAATCGTTAAAAAGCTCGTCAACAATGCGCGAAACCTCGTCAAAGACACTTCGCCCATTCACAAATGCCTGGTCAAAGGCGGTGGTATTAGTTATATCAAAATCATAACCCTGCGACCGATACCATTCGGTGTAAATTCGGTTGAGGGCAAAGGAAACCTGGGCATAAATATTCGCTCTGAGCGCATTTTCGGGCCAGGTCGGGTACAGTTCGCTCGATGCCACGTTTTTTATGTAGTCGGGAAAGGGCAGAGTCACGTTTTCGGCAGGGGCATCGGGACGTCCCAGGTGGACGGTTATGGTCGACGGGATGAATGGTGTTCCGTTCATTTTTTCTCCTCCTTTTTTAGTTCAGGTCCTGCGGCTCGGTATTATCAAATTCGATGGTGTCGCTCGAAATCCCTTCGGGCAAAGGTATCATTCTGAAATCCTGACGCGAGGTTATACCTCCGATGAGTGGCACTCCCGTGCTGACCATATCAAAGTAGCCCGGTTTGCTGATGCTGACGTTATACAGAATGAATCGGTCGGGCATATCGGGGCTTTCGGTATTGGCGGGATTGGATGCGGGGAGGTTAAAAAGTCGGGCGGTGCCGCTCGAATCGGTGAGGGCAGTGAATTCGAGCCGCTCCCCTTTTTCGTCGGTTGACGAAACGATGACGAGGGCGGCTTCGACCGGCTTTGCGCCGTCACCCGTACGCGCCGTCACCTCCAAAAAGCCGACAAATTGCGGCTCGGTGTCGGACTCGGAATCGGCAAAGGCGGTGACGGTTGGCGCGGAATAGGGTTGGTCGGTTGACGGGCTTTGGGCAGCAGACGGGCTTTGGGCGGTTGACGGGTTTTGGGCGGTGTCGGAGTCGGTGTACGAGGAAAACATTTGGTCGGGGTCGTCCTCGGGATATGCCGAAAAGTAGCCGCTCAGCTCCTCATCGGTCGCAAAATTGCTACCCATTTGGTCGAAATCGGAGTTAATTTGGTCAAAACCAGTGTCCGTTTGGTCAAAGAGGTAGCCGTCAATTTGGTCGAGGTCGCGGTCAGCTTGGACGCCGCCCGACTCCTCGCCATAGAATCCGTCATACTCGTAGGGCATATAACCGCTGTCAATTTCGTCAAGCGGCGGTGTGGGCGGCTGCATAGCGGAGGATGACGGGGCGGCTTGCATTGGCTGAGTTGAGCGGGGTGGTGTTGGTTGCAAAGGGGTTGACCTAGTTGGCGCGGTCGGTTGGGATGCGGTCGGTTGATGTGCGGCTGATTGAGGTGCAGTTGGTTGAGGGCGATTGGTCGGCTCGGGTGCAGTTGGTTTGTTTGTGACCGAGCGTGACGCGGTCGATCGAGTTGTGGCTGAGTGCGACGTGGGCGGCTGCTTTGCCGACCGAGCATACTGCAAAAGCTCCTTTTGGTAGCGGGATATCATCTCGTGAAGCTCGTTTTGAGCCATTATTCATCATACCTTTCAGCAATTTTTGTAATATATATGCAAAATTTTCGGCTCGTATAATTAAATCGTTAGTAAATACTAGACATTTCGATTTTTTTGGTGTATAATTTGACGGATAATACTTTTATCGGAGGTCTAATTCTATGAAATTTACAAAACGAGCTGTCGCAGCCCTCATTGCCGCCCTTCTCGCACTGACCATGGTCGGCTGCCACGAGGCAAAAGAGATTGTTGCGTCATACGATGATATCGAAATTACAGGCGGTATGTATTTAGCTATGCTGCTCGAAGCTGACGGTGCAGCCAGAACTCTTGCCGACGAGCAGAATGAAGGCGACGCCCAAATCAAAGATTACGGCGACGTTCAGATTAAAAATGACGGTAAAGTAGTCGACTACTACGACTATGTAAAGGACGAAACCAAAAAGCTTGTTCGCCAGTACATTGCTACCGAAACCCTCGCAAAAGAGTACAAGGTTACCCTTTCCGACGAGGATAAGGCAGGTCTCGACGCATATGTAAGCTATCTCTGGGATTCATACGGCTACGGCATCATGTACGAGGAAAATGGCGTTAACAGAACTTCATACACCGAGTATATGCGTAATGCCGGCTACCTCAGAGGCAACCTCTTTGAAGCCATTTACGGCAAAGAGGGTAAGACTCCTGTAACCGAAGAAGAGCTCAAAAAATATATGAATGATAACTACTGCATCGCAAACGTTATCACCGAAAACCTTTCAAACACAGACGAAAACGGTAACACCACCACCCTCACCGAAGACGAGGCAAAGGACCTTCTCGAAAAGCTCAACACCTATGCCGACCGCTTGACAAAGGGTGATGCCGACTTTGAAACTATTTTCCACGAGCATAACGAGTCGGAGCACGAAAAAGAGGACACCGCTGACGCTGACAATAAGACCGACGACAAGGAAGCCGACAAGGACACCGAGGAAACCACCGAGGAAACCAAAGAAGCTCCGACAAAGCCGCTCGACAGCCACGCAACCCTCCTTTCCAGCAAGGAAACAGGCAACGAAAGCGCAAACTTTGACGAAATTTATAAAATGAAGGTCGGCGAAGTTAAGGTTATCGAAAGCGAAGATTCTTACACCCTCGTTGTAAAGAGCGACATCAATGCTGACCCCTACTACATTTACAGCTTGGACGAAAGTCTCCGTCAGCAAATCAAGGGCGACGAATTCAACAATAAGCTCGACGAAGAGGGCGGAAAGCTTGATATCAAGTACAACAACGGCGAAATCAGCTACCTTTCACCCAAGAAAATTACCTACGACGTATATTGATAGGTAAAAAATAAAATGATATAGAAAAAGCCACCTGTAATACAGGTGGCTTTTTTTGTGTTATCTATGCACTTTATTTCTACTGAGACGAAGTAAACAAGCAGGGAGATTACGACAACATATTCAAATCTATCAAATATTTCGCGGGTTTGCAGGATTCTTCTATTAACAGGCCTTTTTCTCTTAATTTGGCCAAACGTTTATTTACTGTTGATTCGCTAATGCTTAATTCTGATTCCAATTGTTTTTTTGTAATCCCTTCATTAGAAAATAAAGAAGTCTGGATTAAAACAAAAGCAAAGGGTTTTAGTTCTTCCGATATATCCTCTTTGCCTTTCAGAACTTCTGAAAATTTCAACAAAAGATTGTTTCTTTTATCTAAAGCATCATACAAGTTTTTAAACGATTCAAGAATAACGCTGAGAAACATAATTATAAAAGGCGTTAGATCTCCCAGATTTTTTTCGTTATTACATTCTTTAAAAGCGTCATAATATTCTTTAATATGTGCCTTTATAGTGTAAGAAAGTCTAAAACCAATTAAAAATTCAAAGTCTTTTGAAAGAAGATAACTGCTTATAAAACGAGAAGTTCTTCCGTTACCATCATAAAAGGGGTGAATATACCCGAAAAGATAATGAAAAATTGAAATTCTAATCAGTACGGGGATTTCTTTTTGGTTCAAAATGTTGAGCGCCTGTTCCATAAGTTGAATGATTTTTGTCTCAGGATACACCCCTTGATGTATTACCTTTTGAGTTGGTGTCGTAACCTCAGCCATATCTTTTCTGAATATTTCCCCGTCGGGAACATTGTCTATACTATCTTCAGCAACCTCTTTTAAAACCAAATCGTTATAAATATCTCTTATGTCGGTGGAGGTGTTTAGTGAAAATTTATGGTCGCTTGTCAGCATTTGGTATTTATTAATCAGTCCATAGAAACGTTTCTTTTTCGCTTTACCATCCATTTCGCCTAGCACTGCGGCAAGCTCTTTCCTTGTACTGTAAACACCTTCAATATCATTAGTAAGTTTGATTTCATCAATTAAGCATTTGTTAGCAAATTGAATTAGTGCAGCGTTGGGAAGCTCTTTTCTAATATGAGAAATTTTTTTATCCAGGTCCATTATTTGCATACTAATATTGTGTATTTCGGGGCATAAACAATAAAATGCTTTATGTGTGCCGATTTTTATCGGCAAAACACACGTTGATTCCGACGAGATTCTTTTTTCATATAATGCTTTGTATTCGTTTTTATCTTTATAAAACAAATGAGACAATAAAACATAATTCATACTAGTTATCCTCCGTGTAAAACAATAGTTTTACCCGATTTTTGAGCCACAATCTAGTTAAAAACAGCATTTTTAACTAGATTTATAATATTTTATCACTTGTATCACATTTTGTCAATGCTATTATACTAATATTTTAGTATAAATTTTACAAAGTATACATATAAAACAAATTAAAACAAGCAAAAAATCTCCACCGATTGCTTGGTAAGAATAAATTCACTTTATATCTGATTACTTAGTTCCTTGTTAGTAAAACGAGCAATACATACACAAAAGCATAAGAATTACCTCTCTTTTTATTTTTTTCTATTCTCCTTATTGTATGGCCACTATACAGGTGGCTTTTTTGTGTAGATGTAAAAAATTTTGCGCTCATTTTGTCGATTTAACCATAAACAACTGATTGAAAAAATAGGACAAGTATGGTATTATATATAATAGTAGAATATATAGTCGTATATTGGAGGTTTTCAAATGCGAAATAATATAATCAAACGTAGGCTTGAATACTCGATGCTAGGGGGAATCCTCTTTAATTTCATTTCCCTCTTCATCCCGATAATCAACCTCACCCTCACATCCGAAACCAAGCAATACACCGAAGGATACAGCGTGGGCTCACTTATAAAATTCCTTGTCCCCGCAGTACTTAACGGTGACAAAGGGGAGCTTAGCAATCCGCCGCTGTCACTGATGGCATTCCTTCTTTTCGGTCTCATTTGCTGGATTGCCAGCTTGTTTACGCTGGTGCTCGTTTTTCAGAGCATGAGGGCCAGAAAGGTTAATATCTTCCGCACCATTGCCGTTTCGATTTTCGAGCTGCTGACCGCCCTTTTCTTCCTCGTTTTCTCCGCCCAGATGAAGACGTTTGCTATAAAGGTTGCGGTTGAGCCCTATTTTGGTAATATCAGAACGGGATTTAATTTTCTCGGTCTGGTTCCCATTTTGGTTGTAATTGTTTTTTCCTTTGTCAATATCTATATGCTGCTCGGAATTATCAAACGCGGCGAAGAATATGATGAAATTGACGAAGAAAAGGACGAGGAGCCCGAGCCCCGACGCCCCGAAGGACGTCGTGCCCCCTCCTCACTTTATCCGAGCGGCCGTCCGAGCAACGCCGAGCGTCCCAGAGCACCTCGCGCTCCTATCGACCGTGCCACCGAGCGACCTGCAGAGCGACCTGCCGAACGCACAAACATTTATTCGGGCGAGGGTGAACGTCCCTATACCGAGCAGCGTCGTCCGGCTAGCCGTCCCGCTGCCGACCCGTATCGCACGCGTCCGATCAGCTCGACCGGTGTAATTGACCGCGACCATCTGCCAAAGCCGAACACTTCGGCAACCCGTCCGGCTGCCTCGGCTCCGGCCACCATCACCTGCGAAAAATGCGGTGAAAAATGTCGCAAGGGTTCGCGTTTCTGCAACATTTGCGGAGAACCTCTTGCAGCGCCAGTTAAAAAATGCAAAATTTGCGGCGAAATATTAAGCGAAAGAGATGTGTTTTGCCCCTCATGCGGAGCAAATATCAGATAAGGTGAATGTATGAACAAGCATAGTTTTAACGCAATCAACACACTTTCGGTACTGGATAGCGGAAGGGGTAAGTCCCTCGACGGCAAATGCGCCGTCTATCGCGTGGACGACAACGAGGCAAAGGCGGTAGCTGCCGTTTTTGAAGGATGCGGTAAATATAGCGAGGTCGAATATGCCGAATTTGATAACCGCTCCGGCGCAAATATCGGTAGCCGAATTGCCGCTGCCGCTACGCTAAACTGGTTTAACAGTGATAAGTGCAACTTTGACGATAACGATGCCGACCGTCTGCGCGCAAGCATCGACCTCATTATGCGAAAGGCAAAGAGAGAGCTCGATTACGAGGGCGACAACCTTTTTAATAAAAAGGCAAAGAATTTTAATACCTCTGCCACCGTTTGTGCCGTCGATTATTATAATGACGATAGCGCAATTTGTGAATTTCTGTGGGCGGGAAACTGCCGCGGCTACGTGCTCGACGGATACGGTCTGTGCCAGCTGACCGAGGATGACGTAAACGGCCCGCAGGACGCCTTTGCAAACCGCGCTAGAGGAGCAAAGCTCGTAAACGTTATCAATGCCGATGTCGATTATACAATGAATTTCCGTCGCATCAGCATCACCGACCCGATGATGCTCATTACGGCTACCACAGCCGCCTTTGACGATTTCGGCAGCCCGATGGAATTTGAATACGCCATTCTCTACGCCCTGATAAAGTCAAAGAATATTGCCGAATGGGAAAATCGACTGACCGGAATTATTAAGCAGTATGCCGACGACGATTTTTCGATGACCATTATGTCGGTGGGCTTTGACGATTTTGACCATATGAAAAAGCACTATGAGCCGCGTATAAAGCAGCTCATTGAGGAATATATCCGTACCCTCAACGCCGCCAGAAAGGGCGAAGCAAAGGTTAACATTCGCTCACTCTGGAACAGGTATAAGAACGGATATTACAGATAAAAAGGGAGGATTTGAATATATGTTTTGTAAAAACTGCGGACACAATATTGCCCCGTCCGAGCAGGTCTGCCCCTTTTGCGCTGAAAAAAGCGGATTCCCGAAAGGAATGGTCGGCGACGAGGAGCTTTTGGCCGTCAGAGAGGCAAAAGCAATCGTCGGTGACGTTTCGTTAGGCGTCGATTCGTACGGGAAATCAGCCGTCCCCCACACTCCGCGAAAGAGAGAGGAAGGTTCCTTTACCGACGACCAGGCAACCACCGTTTTCTCGGTCGGCGAGGTCAACGCGGCTATCAACAGGGCGAACAACGTCGATGAATACGACGACTACGATGATTTTGACGACGAGTACGACGAATATTATGATAATAAAAAGGCACCCCTCCCCTTTACCAATAGTCAGATTATGATTATTGGCGGAGGAATACTCGTTATTTTGGTGCTGATTATCATTCTACTGCTGTCAAAGTGCGGCGGAGACTCCGCTTCGGGCACTCCGACATCGAGCGGCAACGAAACATCGATGATTTCGAGCGAAGTTAGTGCGACAAGCAGCGAAACTTCAAGCGCAACCACCTCCATCGAAAGCGCCGTTTCCTTCACAAGCTCGGCCGTTTCGACAAGCAGCACGCCGACTAGCTCGACCACTTCGAGCAATGTTTCGAGCAATGTTTCAAGCGGAACTTCAAGCGCAACGTCGAGCAACGTTTCGAGCGACACCTCGAGCGCAACGTCGAGTGACACATCAAGTGCAACATCGAGCGAAACTTCAAGCGCGACATCAAGCGAAACTCCAAGCACATCTTCTGAACTTACTCCCGAAGAAAAAGGCGAACTTGGAATCGACCCTGGATTATAAATCGTCCGCTTTTTTTGTAAACCATAGCAGAAAAAAGCGCAGATAACCGAATAAAAAACCGCCATTTTGTCAAGGATAAGGACAGAAAGGCGGTTTTGTTTTTTTACTATGATAAAAGGTGTTTCAAAGCAGATTATCGAAATAGCCCAGACCGAAAATCCCTTTTTTGAAAGGGCGGTTTTCTTTGTTAGACGGGAGTATATCGGCGGCGACGAAAAAAAACTGACAGGCGAAGCATGGCGACTTCTTTCGTCGGCGAAAAGACCGCCAAACGCACAGTTTAAAAATCGCAAGCGGGTGCTTTTTTTGCGCGGAATGGTCGCGCTGTCCTATCCCGTTCTGGCGGCGGTGGTTTATCTGATTGCGCGAGGGTGAATGGGGCGGAAAATACGACCTTTTCGCCCGTTTAATTGCAAGGCAGACGGCGATTAAGGGCTACGATTTATCCCGATAACGAATCCCCACCGATTGCTCGATGGGGATTTTGTGTTGACACTTTGCTTTTTGTTTGCTATATTAGTTGCAGGGAGTGTTGCCGAGTATTCGGTAACCACGGCAAGTAAAGTCCGTGGGGCACTTCCTCAATCGGCAGATTCCCCCAACGGCAATTGGAGTCTATTCAGGGAGT